>DASWUI010000581.1:0-7285 GCA_036401715.1 Ramlibacter sp.
CCTCGCGCACTTTCGCCGGCGAGTGTTCATGGCACCCGTAGCACGTGTACCTGCTGAAGTCGTGGTTCCGGTGACAGGTTTCGCAGGGCGCGTCGTGGTCGCGGTCCAGCACGAAGTACTTGCCGTGGTCGAAGGTCGCCGGTTTCCATGCCGTGGTCCGGTGGCACGACTGACAACTGCCCCGGATCTGGCGGTGCAGCCGGTCGGCCGGCGCGTTGTGGCAGCTCTCGCAGCGCTCCAGCATGCCCCTGGCCAGCAGGTCGTGGTCGAAATGCGCCGGTGTCCAGGCGTCGCCCCGATGGCATTGGCCGCATTCGACCTGCAGGTCCCGGTGCACCGGATCCTTCGGCGCCGCATGGCACGTCGAACACCGGTCCCGCACGTCCGCCCTGAGCAGCCCGTGCGAGAACGGCTTGCGGCTGCGCTTCGTGAGCCTCGGTCCCTGGTGGTCGCTGTGGCAAGCCATGCAGTCCTGCTCGATCAGCTGCTGGTGGAACCCTGCCTTGACGGTCCCGGCGGGAATGGGCATGCCCCTGGTGGTCCGCAGGCCGACGTCGGCGGGGCGGTGGCACTCCACGCACCGCGCCGATGACGCACCGCGCCAGGGGGCGTGGCAGGCGAAGCAGTCCGTGGCGAGTTCGGCATGTCCCTTGACGAGGGGCCCCGGGCTCACCATCAGGTGGGGAAAGGCGAAGGCCAGCACCAGCAGCGCGGCGAGGTTGAGCGCGATGACGGCCAGGAGCACCGGGCGCTTCTTCACTTCCAGCCCCAGAACAGGAAGATGGCCACGATGTGCGCAGTCGCCAGCACGGCGAAGGCCAGCGTGATCGGCAGGTGCACCGCGCGCCACTGCCGCACCGCGTCGAACGTGAGGCTGTCCCAGTACAGCCGGTCCTCGAGTTCTTCGTCCGACAGGCCGCGCTCGCGCATGCGCCGGCGGGCCTGTTCCATGCGGCGGCGTGCGCGATCCAGGAGGAACTTGCCGGTCAACCCGCTGCCGACGTTGACCAGCATGGCCCACACGGCGAGCCACGCCAGGATCGCATTGAAATGCACCCCCGCGTGGATCAGGACCAGCAGGGAGCCGAGCCAGGCCATGGCCTCGTGCCAACGCAACAGCGTCCCCGGGTGTCCCCGCCGGATCAGCTTGCGCTTGCGCAGCGAGTAGACGGCGGACCCCATGATCAGCAGCGTGCCGGGAATGCCCAGCCAGCGTCCGATCCACAGGAGGTCCAGCAGGTGCAGCAGGCCGTCCACCGCGAGTGCCGCCAGCGCCAGGGCGGCGAAGCTCGCCAGGAAGGGCAGGACCTCGCGCCGAAGCAGTCGTGCCGGCAGGGGCATCACGCCTCCAGGACCAGCGGCGACGCGGGCCGGCCGACGCACAGCAGGCAATGCCCCGGCGCGATGTCGTGGTCGGGCGCACGTTCGTACTGCACCGAGCCCTCCAGGACGCGCGTCTCGCAGGCTCCACAGCCGCCGGAGCGGCAGCCGGACTCGACTTCCACGCCGTGGCGTTCCGCGAACTCCAGCAGGGATGCGTCGCTGCCGTCCCAGGCGAGCGTGCGGCCGGATCGGCGGAATCGCACTTGCGCGCCGGGCGCGTCGGCAACGGCCGCCTCGCTGGCGCCGGGGACCTTGAAGGAGGCGGGCCCGAACGCCTCGAAGTGGACGTCGCCCGCCGGCACCCCCCAGGCGGCCAGCGCGGGGATGAGCGCCTGCATCATGGCGGGCGGGCCGCAGACGTAGAACTGGTGGCGGCGGTGCGGCAGCGTGCGCCGCAGCAGTTCGACGTCCACGCGACCTTCGTGCTGGTAGTCGCGCCCGGGAAGGTCGGCCGGAAGCGGACGGCTGTAGGCGACGTGCAGGTGCAGCGCCGGATGCGCCGCGGCGATCTCCTCCAGCTGCTGCTTGAAGGCATGTTCGCGGCTGTTGCGCAGGCCGTAGAAGAGATGCAGCGGCCGTCCCGGCTGGTGGACCCGGCACCAGCGCACCATGCTCATCATCGGGGTGATGCCGATGCCACCGGCGACCAGTACGGCAGGCGTCGCCGGATCGGCGTCGATGAAGAAGTGCCCGGCAGGCGCCTTCACGCGAAGCACGTCGCCCAGCCGCACGTGCTCATGGAAGTGGTTGGACGCCAGCCCCGGCGCGAACTCCGGGTGGTCGTCCGGCGCGGCTACGCGCTTGATCGTGACCCGGTAGTGGCCCGGATCGGGTGGGTCGGACAACGAGTAGCAGCGCGTGACCGCATGGGCCGCACCCGCGTGATCGCCGGTGCGCGGCGGGACTTCCAGCGCGAAGGTCAGGAACTGGCCCGGCTTGAAGGAGGGCAGGGGCGCCCCGTCGACCGGCTCGAGGTAGAAGGAGCATTGCGATTGCGCCGGGTCCTCGAATGCGCGCTGCGAGACCCGGAACTCCCTCCACCCTGTCCACGCCGCGCCGGCCGCGGCAGCGGGTGACAGGGGAGCGACCGGGGGAGTCCCGGCGCCTGCGAGTCGGCGCCGCCAGAGGGTCCAGCCGATGCCCGCCGCCAGTTGCAGGAGCAGCGCGGCGCAGATGAGGGCGAGCAGATCGGCGGCGGTCATCGACGTGGCGCGCGCGAGGCGATGCGCCAGCGACACCGGATCCGGATTCTGGAGGAACGCGGCAACGGCTCCTTGACCCGCCTCAACGATCCCGAAAGCGGCCCGGGACGCGGGACTCTAGAATGCGCCAGCCTCCATGAGCCAGCGCCGCGTCCCTCTCGACAGACTGCCAGTCCCGGGGACGACCGGCCTGGCCAAGGCGCAGGTCGAGGCGCAGCGCACCTACGGCTTCAACGACATCGTGCCGCCGCAAGCCGCTGGGTGGCAGGTCGTCGCTCGCGACACGGCGCGTGACCCGATGCTGTGGTTCCTCGTCTTCACGGCAGGCCTGTTCGGGGTGCTGGGCCAGGTGACGGAGTCGCTGACCTTGCTGGCGGCCATGGCACCCCTGGTCGGCATGGACGCCTACCTGCATCGGCGCACCGCCGCTTCCTCCGCGGGGCTGTCGAGCCGCCTGGCCGCTTCGGCGCGGGTGCTGCGCGACGCGCAGTGGCGGGACATTCCCGCGCGCGAGCTGGTGCCGGGGGACCTGGCGCAGGTGCAGCCGGGGGAGTACTTCCCGGCCGACGGGCTGCTGGTGGCCGGCGAGGGCCTGCAGGTGGACGAATCCAGCCTCACCGGCGAATCGATGCCGGTGGCCAAGCGATGCCTCGACCCCGGCGCGCGGCTGCCCGCCGGCGCGCCCGAGGACCACTGGGCTTGCGCAGGCACGCGCCTGCTGAGGGGCACGGCGTGGCTGCGCATCGCCTGGATCGGCGTCGAGACCCGGTACGGCGAGATCGTGCGGTCCGCGACGGAAGGTAGCCATGCCGCGACCCCGCTGCAGAAGGCCATCCGCGAACTGGTGGCCGTGCTGCTCGGCGTGGCGGTCGTGATGTGCGTCGTCCTCGCCGCGGTCCGGCTGTGGCACGGGCATGGCTGGGCCGATGCCCTGCTGGGCGCGATGACGCTGGCGGTGGCCGTGCTGCCCGAGGAGTTCCCGGTGGTCTATACCTTCTTCCTGGGCGCCGGGGTGTTCCGCCTGGCGCGCAGGAAGGCCCTGGTGCGGCGCGCGGTGGCCGTGGAGAACATCGGCCGCGTCAGCTGCATCGTGTCCGACAAGACGGGCACGATCACCGCCGGCTCCCTGGTGCTGGCCCACCGGGTCCCGGCCGAAGGCGAAGACGAGGCTTCGCTGCTGCAGGCGGCCGCCCTCGCCATGCGGCCCGGCAGCGGCGATCCGCTGGACGAGGCCCTGCAGGCGGCGGCGGGGACGCTGCCGCAGGCCACCGCGCTGGCCGACTTCCCGTTCACCGAAGTGCGGCGCCGCGAAACCGTCATCTGGCGGCTCGCCGGCGGCGCTGCCACCGCCTTCACCAAGGGGGCGCCCGAAACCGTGCTGGCCCTCTGCGAAATGGGCGCGGCGCAGCGGGCCGGCTGGCTCGCGCGCGTGGAGGCGTACGCCCGGTCCGGGCACAAGATCATCGCCTGCGCCCGGTACGAGATGCCCGCGGGCGCAGCCACGGGGGAGGAACCGGCGGGCGGTTTCCGCTTCGCGGGCCTGCTGGCGTTCGAGGATCCGGTCCGCGAGGGCGTGCGCGAAGCCGTGGAAGCCTGCATCGCCGCCGGCATGCGCGTCATCATGGTCACCGGGGACCATCCGGCCACCGCCGCGGCGATCGCACGGGAGATCGGACTCGGGGGAGACGGACAGGCGCTCGTCCTGGCCCCGGAAGACGACGCGCGCGCCGTGTTGTCCGCCCACGCGGGAGTGCACGTGGTCGCGCGCGCCACGCCCGCGCAGAAGCTTGCGCTGGTGCAGGCGCTGCAATCGCAGGGGGAACTCGTCGCGGTCACCGGCGACGGCGTCAACGACGTGCCGGCGCTGCGGCAGGCCGACATCGGCGTGGCCATGGGCGAGCGCGGCACGCGCAGCGCCCGCGAGGTCGCGCCCGTGGTGCTGCTCGATGACAACTTCAGGACCATCGTCGATGCCGTGGCGGAAGGGCGGCAACTCTTCCGGAACCTGCGGCTCGCCTTCGCCTACCTGCTCCTCGTGCACCTGCCGCTGGTGGTCGGGGCGGCGGCGATCCCGCTGATGGGCCTGCCCTTGCTGTTCCTGCCGATCCACATCGTGTGGCTGGAACTCGTGATCCATCCCACGGCCATGCTGGCCTTCCAGGACCTGCCCGCCGATGGCCCGCTCGCCGCCGTGCGTCGCGGCAGGCGTGCGCGCTTCTTCTCCACCGGCACCTGGTGGGCGATCGGGATGGCCGGGGCCCTGGTGAGCATCGTCGTGGTCTGGAGCTACCTGCACGCGCTGGGCGCGGACCGCGACGTGGAGCACGCGCGCGCCATGGCACTGGTGATGCTGCTGGCCGCCAGCGCCGGCATGACCGCCGGCCTGACGAGGCTGCGCCGTGCCGCCGCCGGCTGGCTCGTGGCCGCCACGCTCGCCTCCCTCGCGCTGCTCGTGCAGTTCCCGGCGAGCAGCCGGCTGCTGAACCTGCGCCCCCTGCACGCGGCCGACTGGGCGCTGGTGGCGCTGGCTTGCGTGGCGGTCGCCCTGGTGAGCCTCGGGATGGCAGCGCGGATCCGGCGGGAGCGGGATTGAGGGCGCGCTGCGGGGCAGACCGGGCCTGTGCAGGCCCCTTGTGCCAGGTCAAGGTGCCGCCTGGCTGCCTTCCTAGACTTGCGTCAGCCCCGTACCTTCACCCCGGGCGCAGGAGATTGCCATGTCAGGATGGTTCGAATTGAGCAAGACCTCGGACGGCCAGTTCCGCTTCTCGCTCAAGGCCGACGAGAAGGAAACGCTGCTCGCGAGCGAAACGTACCGGACCAGGAGCTCCGCCGAGGGCGGGATCGCCTCCGTGCGCAGCAACTGCGGGCAGGATGGGCGCTACGAGAAGAAGGTGGCGGGCAACGGGTCCTTCTTCTTCAACCTCAAGGCCGGCAACGGCGAGGTGATCGGAACCAGCCGCATGTACCCGACCGCCGAAGCCCGCGACGCCGCCATCGCGGCCGCCAAGGCAGCAGGCGCCAGCACGACGGTGCGCGACAACGCCTGAGCCGCCGGCAGGCACCAAGAGAAAAGCCTGCCATGGATGCCATGGCAGGCTTTCGGTGGGCCGCTTGCACGGCCCTTGTTTTGGCTCCCCGACCTGGGCTCGAACCAGGGACCTACGGATTAACAGTCCGGCGCTCTACCGACTGAGCTATCGGGGAACAAGCCTTAGATTATAGCGTGGCTTTTTCGCGTTTCCGCGAGCCCGGCCACGCTTCAGCAAAACGTCAGTCAGTCGAACACCGGCGTCTCGACGCCCAGCACCTTGTGCAGCTTGGGGCTGGTGGTCGTGTACTGCAGGTGGATCTTGCCCTTCTCGGGGAAGATGATGGGCGCGGCGCCGAAGGCGGCCAGCGCGCACTCGTGGAAGCCGGAGAGGATCAGCTTCTTCTTGCCGGGGTAGGTGTTGATGTCGCCCACCGCGAAGATGCCCGGCACGTTGGTCGAGAACTTCTCGGTGTCCACCTTCAGCTGCTTGCGCTCGATGTCCAGGCCCCAGTCGGCAATCGGGCCGAGCTTGGGCGACAGGCCGAAGAACACCAGCAGCACGTCCAGCGGCACCACGCGCGTGACGCCGTCCGAACCCGTCACCTTCGCGCCGGTGAGCTTGCCGTCCTGTTCCTCGTAGCCGGTCACCTGGCCGACGATGAACTGCATCTCCATCTGCTCGCACAGCTCGTGCATGCGGGCCACCGAGGAAGGCGCGGCGCGGAAGCCGTCGCGGCGGTGCACCAGGATCACGCTCTCCGCCTTGTGCGGATTGCCGTCCACGTTGCCGGCCGTGAAGTTCAGCGCCCAGTCCAGCGCGGAGTCGCCGCCGCCCACGACCACCAGGTTCTTGCCCGCGAAGTCGGCCGGGTTCTTCACCCGGTAGTACAGCTGCGAGCCCTCGAACTTGTCCAGGCCGTCCACCTTCAGCGTGCGCGGCTCGAAGGCGCCCACGCCGGCGGCGATGAAGATCGTCTTGGTCAGGAAGCGGGTGCCCTTGGAGGTCTCGACGAAGAAGCGGCCGTCGTCCTGCTTCTGCACCACGGTCACCGTCTGGCCCAGGTGGAAGGTGGCGCCGAAGGGCTCGATCTGCTTGAGCAGGGCGTCGGTCAGCTCCTTGCCGGTGCACACCGGGATGGCCGGGATGTCGTAGATCGGCTTGTCCGGATACAGCTCGATCGGCTGGCCGCCGGGGTAGCCCAGCGAGTCGATCACGTGCGCCTTGATCTCCAGCAGCCCCAGCTCGAACACCTGGAACAGGCCCACCGGCCCCGCACCGACGATCACCGCGTCGGTCTCGATCGGGCCCTCGTGCGCGGCAGCGGTCTTGATCACTTCTTCGTTCAGTTGTGGTTCCATCGCTTTTCCGTCAGCGGACCAGCTCCTTGAGCTTGTCCGTCTTGTCCTTCCATTCCTCCGCATCCGGCAGCGCCGGCTTGCGCTTGGTGATGCTCTTCCAGCCCGGGGCGTGCGACAGCTCCGCGTTCAGCTTGGTGAAGCCGACCTGGTCCGCGGGCACGTCTTCCTCCGCGTAGATCGCGTTGACCGGGCACTCGGGGATGCAGACCGCGCAGTCGATGCACTCGTCCGGGTCGATCACCAGCATGTTCGGCCCCTCGCGGAAGCAATCCACCGGGCAGACGTCCACGCAATCGGTGTACTTGCAGCG
>DASWUI010000582.1:0-1932 GCA_036401715.1 Ramlibacter sp.
ATGGTGCGAACCGCCGGGCATGGCGGTTGCATGCAGCCTGCCCGTGCCTGCATCGCGCGGGTGCCACGAGGCGGGTGCTGCCGCCACGACGAGGACCAGACGAGATGCAGAACAGACGCAGGCTGATGACCGGAGGAGCGATCGCCGCGGCGACCGGGCTCGGCTTTCCGGCGGTGGCCCGGGCGCAGCAGAACTTCAGCTGGAAGATGACCAGCGCCTACGGCAAGGGCTCGCCGTTCTACATGGACGGCCCGGGCAGCGCCACCGACCTGGCGCGGCGCGTCGACGCCATGTCCGGCGGCCGGCTGAAGATCCAGGTGTTCGGCGCCGGCGAACTGATCCCCGCCCTGGAAGGCTTCGATGCGGTGCGCGCCGGCACGGTGGAGATGAACCACGCCAACAGCTACTTCTGGACCGGCAAGACCTTCGCGGCGCAGTACTTCTGCGCGGTGCCGTTCGGCCTGAACTTCCAGGGCATCAACGGCTGGCTCTACGACGGCGGCGGCCAGCAGCTGTGGAACGAGGTCTATGCCCCCTTCGGGATGGTCGCCATGCCCTGCGGCAATACCGGCGTGCAGATGACGGGCTGGTTCAAGAAGGAGATCCGCTCCAGCGCGGACTTCAAGGGGCTGAAGATGCGCATTCCGGGCCTGGCCGGCCGCGTGTATTCGACGCTCGGCGTCGACGTCAAGCTGCTGCCGGGCGGCGAGATCTTCCCGGCGCTGGAGCGCGGCGTCATCGACGCGGCCGAATTCGTGGGCCCCTTCCAGGACCGCAAGCTGGGGCTGCACAAGGCGGCGAAGTATTACTACACCACGGGCTGGCACGAGACGGCGACCGTGTCGGAGCTCCTGGTGAACAAGTCCGCCTGGGACAAGCTGCCGAAGGACCTGCAGGCGGTCGTCGAGAACGCCGCGGCGGCCTGCAACGTGGTCAGCGAGGCCTGGTGCCAGCGGACCAACGCGGAGGCGATGGAGGACCTGGTGAAGAACCAGGGCGTGATCGCCAGGCCTCTGCCCGCCGAGGTGCTCAAGAAGCTGCGGGACGCGACCGGCCAGGTGCTGGCGGATGCGGCCGGCCGCGACCCGCTGACGAAGAAGGTGCACGACTCGTACATGGCGTACAAGAAGAAGTACGACGCGTGGGCCGGCTTCAGCGAAGGGACGTACCACGACAAGATCGTGCACGCCTGAACGATGGCGGGCGAACACTCGCGCGGGCCGCGGCCCGCAGGGGCCGGCGCGGCCGGCCGTTTCGTGCACGCGGCCGAGCGCACCGTCGATGCGATCGGCCGGGGCGCCTCGTGGCTCGCGCTCGCTGTCTGCGTGCTGATGGCCGTGGGCGTGCTGCTGCGCTATGCCTTCAGCATCGGTTCGGTGTGGGCGCAGGAGCTCGAGTGGCACCTCCTCGCGCCGCTGGTGCTGTTCGGCATGAGCTATGCCCTGTACAAGGGCGACCACGTGCGCGTGGACGTCTTCTACGCGCGCTACGGCGCGCGCGCGCAGGCTGCGGTGGACCTGCTGTCGGCGCTGATGGCCATCGCGATGGCCGTGCTGGTGATCCGCTATTCGATCCAGTTCGTGCACCAGTCGTACGCCATCGGCGAGATCTCCTCCGACCCCGGCGGGCTCACCCATCGCTGGCTGCTGAAGGCCCTGATCCCCGTGGGCTTCGCGGTGTTCGGCCTGCAGGCGGCGGCCCAGGGGGTGTCCGCGGCGCTGCGCATGCGAAAGGCGGTGCCATGAGCCCGCAGGAATGGCTGGCGATCGGCCTGCTGGCGGGCTTCTTCGGGATGCTGATGCTGGGTGTGCCCGTGGGGATCACGCTGGCGGCCAGCGGGTTCCTGTTCGGCTTCCTCGGCTTCGGCGAGACGCTGTTCAACCTGCTGCCCGCGCGCATCTACGGCGTGGTGGCCAACTACCAGTGGCTCGC
>DASWUI010000583.1:0-3344 GCA_036401715.1 Ramlibacter sp.
GCTAAGTTCCTCATCGACGCTCGAGGCGGGGTGGGAGAGATCTCACCAAGTCGGTCCGTCACCGGCCGATAACCCGCAGGGTCCCTCCACCCCAGCGCCTTAACCATACAAGCCCGCAGGCGAACCGCGACACGAGTCGCACACGAGCGCCCGCTACGGCCCCCGCCGCTGCGCCTCCCGATCCAGCACCCGGTCCGTGACCGCCGCCCCCGCCCACATCGACGCCAGCGCCACCCAAGCCGTCAGGGAGAAGATCGCCCCGCCGCTGACCCCCGCCCCGACGGCGCAGCCGCCGGCCAGCATCGCGCCGAAGCCCATGGCCACCGCGCCCGCGATGTAGCGGCGCATGCTGTAGCCGTCCTTGAAGCCTTCCAGGTGCAGGTTGCGCCCGGCCAGCGCCCCCAGGAAGGATCCGGCGAACACCGCCGGCAGCAGCCCGAAGTCGAAGCCGATCGCCGGCCCGGGGCTGGACACCACCCGCATCAGCCACTCCGCCGAAGGACCGCTGAAGGTCACGCCCTGCACCGGCACCACCTGGAAGGAATTCGCCGCGACCCCGGCCGTGAACATCCAGGCGAGCGCCACGGCGATGCCGGCGCCCAGGCCGCCGATCCACTTCCACGGGTCGTGCCGGCTGCGCAATGCATACCAGAGCGCCGCCGCCATCCAGAGCGCACCGAAGGCCAGGCCCGCCCAGCGGTTCAGGTGCGCGACCGCCAGCAGGTCGCGGGCGCTGCCGCCCTCGACGGTCCACCAGCTGCTGATCTCGGTGCGCAGCGGCGACAGCACGCCGCCCAGTGCGGCCTGCGCGGTCACCGCGAAGATCAGCCCGGACAGCAGCGCGCGCAGGTTGCCGGTGGCCGACAGCACCAGCAGCCGGCTGGCGCAGCCGCGCGTCATGATCATCCCCGCGCCGAACAGCAACCCGCCCACCAGCGCGCCGGAGAGGCTGCCGCGCGCGGCCAGCTGGCGCGTGCCGCTGATGTCGACCCAGCCGGCCAGCAGGGCCAGCTGCAGCGTGACCACGGCCCCCGAGAAGGCGAGCAGCCACACGGCCAGCTTCTCGCCCGGCTGGCCGCGCGCGAACTCGATGACGGCGGCACGCAGGCAGAAGCTGGAGCGCTGCGCGAAGAACCCGAACAGCAGGCCGACCGCGGCGCCGCCGGCGGCCAGCAGGGTGGGCTCGCCGATGCGCTCGAGGAGGGGAAGGAGTTCCATGGCGTTTAATTAAGCGACGCCTTATGTTCCGGCCGCCCGGGCGACGCCGGCTTGACGTGCGTCAAGCGCGCTTCAGGCGCCGCCGAGCCAGTCCAGCAGCACGCCCAGCCTGGCTTCGGAATCGACGTCGAAGGCCTCGATGCCGATGGTCCGCAGCACGGCCTGGTCGGCGGCGTTCTGGGTCATCGCGGCCAGGGCCCTGCGGATCTCCGCGCGCTGCGCCTCGCCGATGGACGGCGCCGCGATCAGCGGGAAGTAGGGTTGCGTGCGGCTCCTGTGCACCACCGGCTGGCCGTCCTTCACCCACTTCCTGGCGACGCCCGAATAGGACGCCACGCCGCCGGCGTCGGCCAGCTTCTGTTCGATGTAGAAGGCCACGGCCCCCTGCTCGCGCACGTAGTGCACCTTCTCCTTGGCCAGGTCGATCCCCTGGTCGCGCAGCTCGGCGCGGCAGAACCTGGCCATGTAGGAGGCCTGCTCGGGAAGCACCAGGCGCTTGCCCTTGAGGTCCGCGGCCTTCCGGATGCCCGAGTCCTTGCCGGCGATGATCAGGCACTGTCCGTCGGGGCGCGCGCTGGCCAGGAAGCGGTAGCCATGCACCTTGATGCCGCGGGCGGGATAGTCGCTGGGGCGCGCCAGCACGAAGTCGAAGCGGCGCGTCTTCATGCCGTCCTCGAGCTGCGAGAACTCGCGGGCGAACACCACGTTGACCTTGCGCCGGATGCTGCGGCCGATCACGTCGGCCAGGCCCTGGTACTTGACGATGACCTGGGCGTGGTCGAGGCCGCCGGAGGTGCCCTCGCTGACGCCCATCACCAGGTCCTGCGCCCGGGCCGGCGCCGAGCAGGCCAGCGCGAACGCCAGCGCCAGCAGCTGTTTCCTCATGTCCTTGTCCCCCAACTGGCCGCCAGCATCGGCATCCATCAAAAAAGAAGCAAGTAGTGATATTACTGAGCGCGCTTGCGCGGGGCTGCGCTATGGTGGGCACCGGCCGGCTCGCGGCCAGTTCACCCGGAGTCCACATGTTCAAGTCCGCCCGGCTGCTCGCCGTCTTCGCCACCCTCTGGTTCCTGGCCTTCGCCGCGTCGGCCCAGGACAAGGTCGTCTACCACATCGACAACGCGGAGACGCAGGCCACCAAGGGCCTGCGCAACGTCCGCAACCACCTGGACGTGGCGCCCGACACGAAGATCGTGGTGGTGACGCATGCCGAGGGTGTCGACTTCCTGATGGAAGGCGCCAAGGACAAGAAGAACCCCAACATCGAGTACGCCTCGCTGGTGAGCGCCCTGAAGGCGCGCGGCGTGCGCTTCGAGGTGTGCGAGATCACCCTGCGCAACCGCAACCTGCGCAAGGACCAGTTCATCATGGACGCCGAATTCACGCCTTCGGGTGTCGCGCGCATCGGACAGCTCCAGCAGCGTGAAAAGTACGCCTACATCAAGCCCTGAAGGGTCCCGCCGGCAGGAAGCATGAGGACTTGCTAACATACGGAAGCAGCGAATAGCGGGGTCAGCATGGCAAGGCGACAGGCAGCGATGACGACGGAAGAGGTTGGCGGGATCGAATCCGACGAGGTGTTCGAGCTCGCGGCCGAGGTATTCCGCGTCATGTCGGCCCCCATGCGGCTGAAGATCATCAGCTGCCTGTGCAACGGCGAGAAGAACGTCACCCAGCTGCTCGAAGAGATCGACACCACCCAGCCCAACATGTCGCAGCACCTCAACACGCTGTACCAGGCGGGGGTGATCGGCAAGCGGCGCGAAGGGGTGCAGATCTTCTACCGCATCATCAACGACCGCGTGGTCACGCTCTGCCGGGCGGTCTGCACCCAGATCGCCATCGAGGCCGACGTCAAGGGCTAGCACCGCTGGCGCCTGCGGCGCGCGCTTCCTATAATCAGTACCTGCTTATTTAAGGGAGGCCGGCCTTGGCGCTGCGCTCGTTCTGGAAAGCCGCCGCCGCAGCCTGCGCGGCGCTCGCGCTCGCCGCCGCGCAGGCGCAACCCGCGGCCACCCGCAAGGTGGAGCCGCAGCAGGTCTCGCCCTCGGCCTGGCTGGTGCAGGGCGACACCGCCCTGGGCACCCCCGCCAACCGCAACTTCATCTCCCACGCCGGCTTCGTGG
>DASWUI010000584.1:0-10191 GCA_036401715.1 Ramlibacter sp.
ATGGCAAGCAAGAACACGATCTGTCTCTGGTACGACCGCGACGCCCTGGAAGCCGCGCAGTTCTACGCCAGGACCTTTCCCGACAGCACCGTCGGCGCCGTCTACCGCGCCCCGGGCGACTTTCCCTCGGGCAAGGAGGGCGACGTCCTCACCGTGGAATTCACCGTCATGGGCATTCCCTGCATCGGGCTGAACGGCGGGCCGGCGTTCCGGCAGACCGAGGCCTTCTCGTTCCAGGTGGCGACCGACGACCAGGCGGAAACCGACCGCCTGTGGAACGCGATCGTCGGCAACGGCGGGCAGGAAAGCGCCTGCGGCTGGTGCAAGGACAAGTGGGGCCTGTCCTGGCAGATCACGCCCAGGGCGCTCACGGCGGCCATCGCCGACCCCGACCGCGCCGCGGCGAAGCGCGCGTTCAACGCCATGATGGAGATGGGGAAGATCGACATCGCGAGGATCGAGGCCGCCCGCAGGGGCTGAGCACGGGTCGGGCTCGACGTCGACGACCTTCTCGGACCGCCTCAGCCCGCGGCGTGCCAGAGCGCGGCGAAGAAGTGGCAGGTGCTGCCCCCGAGCACGAACAGGTGCCACACGAAGTGCGCGTAGCGCAGCTTCGCGTCGAACAGGAACACCACCGCACCGGCCGTGTACGACAGGCCGCCCGCCACCAGCCACATGAAGCCGGCCGGCGACATGCGTTCCAGCAGGGGCGCCACGGCGACCAGCGCAACCCATCCCATGGCCACGTACAGCCCGGTCGACCACAGGGGATGCCGCAGGCGGTTGAACAGCTTCGCGACGATGCCCAGGGCCGCGGCAGTCCACACCACCGCGAACAGGGTCCAGCCCCACACTCCCCGCAGCACGCCGAGCAGGAAGGGCATGTAGCTGCCCGCGATGAACAGGTAGATGGAGGCGTGGTCGAGCCGGTTGAACCAGCGCTTGGCCGCGCCGGGCGGCAATGCGTGATAGAGCGTCGACACCAGGTACAGCACGATCGCGGTGCCGGCGAACAGGCTCGCGGCGACCACGTTCGCCGCGCTGCCGCCCAGTGCCGCGTGGTACACCAGGATCGGCAGGGAGGCCACGGCCAGCACGAAGCCGAGGCCGTGGCTCAGTGCGTTGGCGAGTTCCTCGCCGAAGGTCTGTTCGCGGGTCATGGTGCGGGCCAGGCCATCGTATCGCAGGTTGGCGCGCGGACGCCACCGGCTCCGCCTTTGCCCCCAGGCGCGGTTTGCTGAAGAATGCGGCCATCTTCCGGGGGAGATCGCCGCCATGCCTGCCTCGCGCCTGAAGCACTCGTCCATCCTGTTCGCCGTCGTCCTCGCCGTGCTGGCCGCTTACCTGCTGCTGTGGCCCGTGCCGGTGGAGCCGGTGGCCTGGCGCGCCCCGGCGGCCCCCGGCTACGCGGGCGTGCATGCGGTCAACACGCGGCTGGCGAACCTGCAAACCATTCCCATCGGCAACGAGGCCGGCCCCGAACACCTGGCCTTCGGCCCGGACGGCAAGCTGTATGCGGCCATGGCCAGCGGCGCCATCGTGCGGATGAACGCCGACGGCAGCGGCCAGGAGACGTGCGCCACCACCGGCGGCCGCGTGCTCGGTTTCGACTTCGCTGCGCAGGGCCGGCTGGTGGCGGCGGATGCCATGAAGGGCCTGCTGGCGATCGGGCCCGACCGCAAGGTGGCCGTGCTGGCCGACCACGTGCGCCCGGGCGACCCGATCCGCTACGCCGACGCCGTGGTGGTGGCGCCGGACGGCCGGATCTACCTCACCGACGCCTCGACCCGCTTTGCCCCGGCGCAGTGGGGCGGCACCTTCGAGGCGAGCGTGCTCGACATCCTGGAGCAGTCGTCCACCGGGCGCGTGCTGGCGCACGACCCGCGGACCGGAAGCACGCGCGTGGTGGCCCGCGGCCTGTCGTTCGCCAACGGCATCGCCCTGTCGGCGGATGGCCGCAGCCTGTTCGTCAACGAGACCGGCAAGTACCGGGTGTGGAAGATCGCCGCGGCGGCCGCGGACCTCGACGTCGGCCAGCCCTCGCCGCAGGCGCAGGTGCTGCTGGACAACCTGCCCGGCTACCCGGACAACCTGATGCGCGGCCTGGACGGCAGGATCTGGCTGGGCTTCGCCAAGCCGCGCAACCCGGTGATCGACGACATGGCGGGGAAACCTTTCCTGCGCAAGGTGACCTTGCGGCTGCCGCGCGCGATGTGGCCGGTGCCCAAGGCCTACGGCCACGTGATCGCCTTCACCGAGGACGGCCGCGTGGTGGCGGACCTGCAGGACCCGAGCGGCGCTTATCCGGAGACCACGGCGATCACCGAGACGCCGGACAGGCTCTATGTGCAGAGCCTGCACGCGAAGGTGCTGGGCTGGTTGCCGCGCAAGCGGGATTGACCCGGCCGGCCGCGCCGCCGGCAGCCCTCAGGCACGCGGCGCTGCGTTCTCCGCGCTTTCGAAGCCGTGCCAGCGCGCCATGGTCTCCATGGCCTCGCGGGGCATGTCCAGCCGGTTGACGGGTGCGTTCGTGTCCGGCCAGCCCAGCGACATTCCGCAGGCCACGGCTTCCGTGTCCGGCAGCTCCAGCCGTGCGGCGATGCTCGACTCGAAGCGCAGGAAGGCCACCTGCGGGCACGTTGCCAGCCCGCGCGCATGGGCCGCGAGCATGAGCGTCTGCAGGAAGATGCCGCAATCCAGCCAGCTGTGCTTGGTCAGCGTGCGGTCGGTCGTGATGATGAGCCCGACCGGCGCCCCGAAGAACGAGAAATTCCGCCCCGTCTGCCGGTAGCGCGCCGCCGTGTCTCCCCTGTCGATGCCCAAGGCTTCGTAGTACCGCCGCCCGAAGTCCGCCTGGTGGGCAGCCTGCGCCCTGGGCACCGCCGGCGGAAAGGGGGAGAAAGGCGGAAGGACGGCGGCTTCGTGCGCCAGCAGGATCTCGCGCGTCAGACCTTCCTTGGCCTGGCCTGAGAGAACGTGCACCCGCCACGGCTGCGTGTTGAACGTGCTCGGCGCCCTCTGCGCCAGCTCGAGGATCTCCGACAACACGCCACGCGGCACCGCATCCGGAAGGAACGCTCGCACGGTGGTGCGCGTGCGGGCGAGGGTGTCGAAGGTCGCCGCGGAACTGTCCTTCACCTGCTCCATGCCCACTCCTTCCGTTTCGCCGGATCGGGGTCGGCGGCGGAAGACCATACGCCCGGGGAGCGGATGGTGCAAGCGTGGCGCCCGTGCGGCGCGGTCCTTGACCGTGGTGCGTTTCCGGCGTTCGCAGCGGCACAGGCGCAACGCAGGCCCGACCTGGCGCCCGGCCATCGCCGCCGCCCGACCGCCTGTCGCGCGCTACCCCAAAGGAGGGGTGGCGGATGGCACTCGATTTGTGTCAACTCGTAACTCAAGAGGTTTCGAGGAAAGTGCCATGTTGAAGATCTTCGCCCGGCCAGCCGAGAAGCCGCCGACGCGTGCGGAAACGAGCGGGCGTACCGGGTCGCCCAGCACCGTGGGCGGTACGGCCTCGCGCAAGCAACTGCTGGCCGTCGTCCTCAGGGAAACGCTGATCCGCAACGGGGTCCCGGCAAGCTGGCTGGGGATCGAGTTCTTCCGGACCATGGACCGGGAAGGCGCGCGCACCGGCGGGATCCACGTGCGCCTGCTGGTGCAGGACGCCCATTCCGCCGTGGCCGCGCGCATGGTGGAGCTGGAGCGGGACTTCCGCAGGCGGGTCGCGCTCATCGACTACCGTGCGCACGAATGGCTGCAAGGCGTCTCCTGGCAGTTCGAGCTGCCGGACGATGACGGCGCGCAGCCCACGTCCGCGCTGCCACGCGGCGAAGCCGCGCGCGGCGGCACGCTGGCCCCCACGCAACCGGCGCCCCTCTGAGCACGCCGATGTCCATCGAACTCACGATCTTCGCCGCGCTCGTCGCCCTGGCGTACGGCGCCTGGCTGCTGGTGCGGGCCGCACTGCGCAAGCGCAGGCTGCGACGCGCGCTTGCGCCGGATGCGGAGCGGGCGATCGCGCAGCTCTACCTTCCCCGCGAACGCAGCCAGAGCATGGACCGCGAGCATGCCGCCAGCATTTCGGCAGATGCCCGCGCGGCCGCCCTGCGCGTGGCCAGGGGCGGCGAGGCATCCAACCCGCACCCCGCCAGGACGCGTGAGTTCGTCCTGTGGGAAGCCACCTTTCATTCGGCGATGTCCGACTTCGCCCCGCTGCCCGAGGAAGAAAAGCGCGCCCTGGAAGGCAGGTGACGTCATGCCCGTGAAAGCGAGCCGGCCGGCGCTCGCGAGACAATCCGGACTTTGGGGGGCAGCGTGTCTGTGGGGTCCTGGATCGCATCGTTCCATGCCGAGGCCACGGCGGCCATGCGCCGGCCGATGTTCCGCGAGGGCGCGGCCGAGGCCGTGCCGATGGCAATCGGGATCGCGGCCTGGGGCCTGGTGGCGGGCGTGGCGATGGCCAAGAGCGGGATGGGCGTGCCGCTCGCCGTCTTCATGGCCATCGTCGTCTATGCCGGCTCCGCGCAGATCGCCGCCCTGCCGCTGATCGCTGCCGGTGCGCCCATGTGGGTCGTCTGGGCCACGACGCTGTGCGTGTGCCTGCGGTTCATGGCGTTCAGCTTCCACTACCGGCCCTACTTCACGCACCTGCCGCGCCGCCAGCGCCTCGCGTGCAGCTTCCTGATGGGCGACACCAACTTCGCCCTGTTCTTCCGCCGGTTTTCCGAACCGGCGCAAGGGCAGCGGCACGTGGACTACTTCCTGGGCAGCTCGCTCGTGACCTTCGGCGTCTGGCAGGTCTCGATCATCACGGGGATCGTCGCGGGCTACGGCATCCCGGCGGCGTGGGGCCTCGGCTTCGCCGGCACCATGGCCTTGCTGGCACTGACCTGCACGCAGCTGCGCAACCCGACCACCTGGATCGCCGCCGTCGTGGCGGCCTGCGCGGCCGTCGCCGCGTACGCGCTGCCGCTGAAGCTGAACATCGTGGTCGCGATCGCGGCTGCCATCGCGTTCGGCGTGCTGGCCCGCCATGTGCCGGGTGCGCGCGAGGGAAGCGAGCCGTGAGCCAGCTCGAGATCTTCGTCACCACCCTCGGCATGGCCTTGATCGCCCTGGGCTGCCGCGCGTTCTTCCTGCTGCCGAAGCAGGACCTGCCCATGCCGCAGTGGCTGCGCGAGGGACTGCACTATGCCCCCATTGCCGCCCTTTCCGCCGTGGTCGCCCCGGAGCTGGTGATGACGCAGGGCCACCTGGTGGACACCTGGCGCGACGCCCGCATCTTCGGCGCCCTGGCGGGCCTGGCGTTCTATGCGTGGCGGCGCAGCCTGTTCGGGACCATCGTCTGCGGCACCGGCGTCATGCTGGCGCTGCGGTTCGGGATGGGGTGGTAGGCGGATCGGACAGCGCCTGTCCGGGCGTGTCGTGAACCTTGGCAAACGCGGCTCCAGAACTCTCGCACCAGCAGCCTCACCTCGTCCAGGGATGGCAGGAAGTGCGGTTTCCGCGTCGTTGTCAATGCCGGTCGCGATTCGTATGCTGGCCCGATGTACCTGTTCAAGCTCGTGTCCTTGCTCGGCATTGCGCTCCTGCTCGTCGGCTGCAGCGGCGGTCCTGGGATCGGGTCCCGGACGGCTGCGCCAGGCCCCCTCGATCGTGACGAAGCCGCGTTTCTGCACGCCATGAAGCCGCAGCGGGTGGGCAAACCGGTCGTCGTGGTGCTGGCGCGGAACGAGGCCACCGAAACGACGGACTTCCTGCTGACCCATGCAGTCCTGCAGCGCTCGGGCGTCGTGGACCTTCATGCGATCGCGCCGGAGCGCGGCCGTGTGTCCCTCTACCCCGTGCTGGACGTCGAGGTGCGGGAGGACTTCGCCGGCTTCGCCCGTGCCTACCCAGGGGGAGCCGACTACGTGATCGTCCCGGCCATGCAGTACGAGAAGGACGGCGACCCCGCGGTGACGTCGTGGCTCAGGAAGCAGGCAAGCCTCGGCGCGCGCATCATCGGCGTGTGCGCCGGGGCGCTGGTGGTCGGCAGCGCTGGCATCCTCGAGGACCGCAAGGTAACGACGCACTGGTACTTCCTCGAGAAGCTGCTGGAGCGGCATCCGCGAGCGACGTACGTGCCGAACCGCCGCTACGTCGTGGACCGGGGTGTGGCCACCACGACGGGCATCACGGCCTCGGTGCCGACGATGCTTGCACTGGTCGAGGCGATTGGGGGCCGCGCTCGTGCGACGGAGCTGGCGCATGAGTTGGGCGTCGCGTCCTGGGGACCAGGGCACGACAGCTCGGCCTTCGGGCTGAGCCTGGAGCGGGCCGCCCGTTACCTGCTTGCCAAGGCCGCGTTCTGGCGCCACGAGCGCGCCGCCATCGACGTGGGCGATGGCGTCGACGATGTCGCCCTGGCGCTTGTCGCCGACGCATGGGCGAGGACCGGACACGTCGCCGTGGAGGCGGCGTCCCCTTCCGGGCCCGTCAAGCTGCGCAGCGGTCTCACCTTGCTGGCGCGGCCGGTTTCACCCGGGATCCGGCGGCTTTCGCTGGATGCTTCACGCAAGCCGGTCCAGCAGCTCGATCGTGCGCTGGAACAGATCGAGGCATACTTCGGCCGGCCGCGCCGCCAGTGGGTGCAAATGGAACTGGAGTATCCCAGCGCGATGAATCCGTGAGGGCGGGCCCCCCGATGCGAAGAGCGCCGCGATGAACCCAGTCGAACGGAGGACCGCGAAACAGGACGTGGCCGCCCGGCACGTCGTCATCGTGGTGTTCGACGGCGCCGAGGCGCTGGACATCGCCGGCCCTGCCAGCGTGTTCGCGAACGCGGAGCAGCTGCACAGGGGCAGCTACACGCTGCATGTCGCGTCGGCACGTGGCGGCCATGTCGTCACCAACGCCGGCCTCGTGATCCACGGCTGCGAATCTTTCGCGGAGCTTCCTTCACGCATCGACACCCTTGTCGTTGCAGGCGGCGACGAGGCTCCTCTGCGCGAGGCCCTGCGCGACGGGCGCATCTGCGAATGGCTGGCCGCCGCTGCCACGGGGGCGCGGCGGGTGGCGAGTGTGTGCTCGGGTGCTTTCGCACTGGCTGCCGCCGGCTTGCTGGACGGACGCAAGGCCACCACCCACTGGGCCGCGCTGGACCAGCTGCAGCGGGTGCGGCCCCGAATCGACGTCCAGCGCGACCGGATCTATGTGCGTGACGGGCGGATCTGGACCTCCGCGGGCGTCGTCACGAGCATCGAACTGGCGCTCGCGCTGGTCGAGGACGACCTCGGCCACCAAGCAGCCATGGCGATCGCCCGGACACTGGCGCTGCCCATGCTGCGCGGGGGAGAGCAGCCCCAGCTCAGCCAGGCGCTTCAAGCCCAGGAGACCGCGTCCCGGCGCATTCGCGAGGTCGTTGCCTGGATCGGCACGCATCTCGGCGAAGACCTGTCCGTCGCCGCGCTGGCCGAGAAGGCCCGCATGAGCCAGAGGCACTTTGCGCGCGCGTTCGCGGCCGAGACCGGTTGCACGCCCGCCCGCCATGTCCAGCAGGTGCGCCTCGCGGCGGCCACGGAACTGCTGTTGCGCACGCAATGGACGCAGCAGCGGATTGCCGAGCGAAGCGGCTATGGGTCGGTGGATGCACTGCAGCGTGCCTTCCTGCGGCATCACCAGGCGACACCGAGGTCGTATCGCGACAGGTACGCCGCTCGCTCGAGGGCCTCATGAACGCACGCCACCCGGACGCCCTGGATGGGGGATCGCATCGGGTCCCTGATCGGTAGTCAGTCACTTCATCACCCACCCCGGCGAAGGAGCAGCAGCATGTCACTCGCACGCGTCCAGTTCTTCTCGATCTCGCTCGATGGCTTCGGCACCGGCGAAGGCCAGAGCCTCCAGGCGCCGTTCGGCCACGCCGGCGAACGGCTGCACGAGTGGATGTTCGAAACCCGCTGGGGCCGCCAGATGCTGCGCCAGCAAGGCGGCACCGCCGGCGTCGACGATGCGTTCCTGCGCCAGTTCGCTCCGGGAATCGGCGCCGAGATCATGGGCGCCGGCAAGTACGGTTATCCGGGGTGGCACGAAGACCCGGAGTGGAAGGGCCCCTGGGGCCCCAACCCGCCGTTCCACACGCCGGTGTTCGTCCTGACCCGTCACACCCGGCCGGCGATCGCGATGGAAGGCGGAACGACTTACCACTTCGTCGACCTGTCGCCGGCCGAGGCACTCGAGACGGCCCGCCGCGCGGCCAACGGCCTGGATGTGCGCATCGGTGGCGGCGTGACCACGGTCCGCGAGTTCCTCCGGGCCGGGCTGGTCGACCACATGCACGTGGTCGTCGTTCCCATCCTGCTCGGGCGCGGGGTGCGGCTGTGGGACGGCCTGGAAGGCCTCGAGAAGGACTACCGGATCGAGTCCGTCTCCTCACCCAGCGGGGTGACGCACCTGACCTTCGAGCGCGCGTGAGCCCGCGGCGGGCGGAGTGCGGTCCCGGACCTCACCCGGCATGCGCCCGGTCAAGGGCGCGCAGACCGCCGGCCTAAGCCGCGTGGAGGTGCTTGCCCACCAAGCCGGTCATCTCGAACATCGTGACCTCCCGCTTGCCCATCACCGCCAGGAGCTTGTCGTCGCAGATGATGTTGCGCTTGTTGGCGGGGTTCTGCAGATTGTGCGCCTTGATGTACTCCCACAAGCGCTTCGTCACTTCGGTGCGCGGCAGAGCTTCGGGGCCGATCACGGCAGCCAGCTCAGGGCTGGGTCGCAGTGCCTTCATGAAGGCGGAGTTCTTCTTGGGTGTTTCGGCTTGCGTCATACATTCACCGTCGTCAAAGCAGCGCAGCATACCCGCATGCGGCCGACACACATTGACACGCGGCGGTCTTCACCCGGAGCCCAGCCGGCGGGCAGGGGTCGGTGCCGGCAGGTGGACGTGCACAATCCGCGCAAGTCGCATGTCCCGGCCGGCCGTTCCGGCAGGCCTCATCCCCCGCCCAAGGAGTTTCGACGTGGCCCTGACCTGGACCGACGACAGCCACCGGATCGACTGGAACGAACTCGCCCGCCTCTACCGCGTGGCTCCCCTCGGGGAGAAGTCCCCGGACACGCTGCGCACGGTGTTCGGCAACAGCCGCTACAAGTTCTTCGTGTTCGACGAAGCGGACCGGCTGGTCGCGGCCGGCCGGGCGCTGGCCGATGGGGCGGACTGCTCGTACATCTGCGACGTGGCCGTCCTGCCGGAGCACCAGGGCACCGGCCTCGGCCGCGAGATGGTGTCACGCCTGGTGGAAGCCTCGCGCGGGCACCGAAAGATCATCCTGTACTCGGTCCCGGGCAAGGAGGGCTTCTACCGCAAGCTCGGCTTCCGCCGGCTGCTGACGGCGATGGCGATCTTCGAGGACGAGGCGGCTGCCATTGCGCGGGGGCACCTGGGCCCCTGAGGTGGCGCTCCGCCGGCACGGCAGGGAACAGGCCCTCAGGCCCCGCGCGCGCGGAGGATTCACCTTGTCGCTGCGGCTCGCGCTGCGCGGGATGTCGTGCATCGAAGCGGTCGCCACCGCCCGGATGCGGCGTCGCTGGATTCCGGGAGGCGCTGCATGCCAGGTCGCAGAGCAGCAGCAAGGCCGCCAGCGCCAGGCCGGTCGCGCTGATCCACATCCATAGCCGCACCAGCGTGCCGGGGTCGATCTCTTGCATGGGCCCTCCCGTGTGAACCGATTCGCAGCAGGCACCGTCACCCACCCTGGCGCGCTGCCCTAGCGAGTCGTTGCCGGTGCGGACCCGGCAGCCAGCCCCCGCTCCTGCAGCAGCTCCTGCAGGGCCTGGGATGCCTCGATGGCTCGCGGAAATCCCGCCGGGACAGTCACCAGGTAGACGATCTCCTTCAGTTCATCCACGGGAACGCCCGCATCCAGTGCATAGCCGGCATGCACCTTGAAGAAGGGTCTCAATCCCAAGGCAGCGAAAGCGGCCATGGCCGACAGCTGGCGCGTTCGGGCATCCAGGACCGTCCGGCCCCAGACGTCGCCCAGGGCATATCCGGCCGTCGCGTCGGCGAGGAAGGGGAAGTCCCGCCGCATCGACTGGAAGACAGGCTGGGGACGCCCAAGGTTCAGGTCCGCGAGAACCTGCTCGCCGCGCGCGATCCGGGCGTCCGGCTGCCCCACGGCCTGGGCCGTCGCCGGCAGGGCATGGCACGTCAGGGCT
>DASWUI010000585.1:0-1731 GCA_036401715.1 Ramlibacter sp.
CGGCCCCGGTCCTCGCCCAAACGCCGGCGGCAGCCGCGCCACCGGCCCTTTCCGCGAGCGACGCGGCGCCGGCGACCGCCGCCACCCCCTTCGTGCCCAAGGTCATCGGCGTGCCGCAACCCTCGGTCATGCGCTACCAAGTGACGGTCCGCACGCGCGCCCTCACGCTCGAGGGCGAGGCGCGCCTGGACTGGTGGCACAACGGCCAGCAGTACGACGCCCGGCTGGAGCTCTCGGCACCCGGGCTGCGCGAGCGGGTGCAGCACAGCGTGGGCGAGATCACCGAAGAGGGCCTGGCGCCCAACCGTTTCTCCGACAAGTCGCGCGGCGAGCAGGCGACCCACTTCGACCGCACCAAGGGCCGGGTGACCTTCAGCAACAACCGGCCGGAAGCGCCGCTCGCGCCCGGCATGCAGGACCGCCTCAGCGTGATCGTGCAGCTTTCCATGCTGGTGGCGGGGGAGCCGGCGCGCTTCGCCCCGGGCACCCAGGTCGCCATCCCGACCGCCAGCACCCGGGAGGCGGAAGACTGGGTGTTCCGGGTGGAGGCCGAGGAAGACCTGGACCTGCCCGGCGGACGCATGCGCGCACTTCGCCTGGAGCGGCTGCCGCGGCGGGAGTTCGACCAGAAGGTGGAGCTGTGGCTGGCTCCCGGCAAGGATTACGCCCCCGTGCGCCTGCGTCTGACAAACCCGGACGGTGGCACGGTCGATCAGCGCTGGGCTTCAACCGACAGGTCCTGAACGCCCCGGCACCTAGATTGGAGTCATGGCCAATCCGGCCGGTCCCTGCGGTGCACAAGTTTGAGTGCCACACTTGAATCAGAGCCCATCGCAGCCAGCTAGAGGCAGAAGGAATAGATCATGCAAATGCTTTATGACTCGGATTCATTCGTGGTGGTGCACCTGCAGGCCAACGAGCCCGCGGAGGGCGAGGCGCACCCCCAGAGCGTGCGGCACGGCTTCGAGATCGTGGACAAGCGCTCCAACAAGGAGGTCTACCTCGACGGCATGTGGGCGGACGCCTTCCAGCGCCAGATCAATGCCTGGCAGCTGAACACGCCGACGCAGGAAGAGGTGGAAGCCACGCTCGACGGCTACGCGGAACTGGCGCAGAACCCGCTGGTCATCCACTGACGCCGGACCCCGGCGGAGCAAGGAAGGCGCGGTTTTCCGCGCCTTTTGCGTTGGTGGGCCGGCTTCCTAGCCCGGTGCTCCCTTGCGGCCGGGCCCCCAGCGGTACAGCGGCTCGACCAGCACCAGCACCGCTACCAGGCGGCAGACCTGGAAGGCGGTCACCACCGGCACCCCCAGCTGCAGCACCTTGGCGGTGATCGCCATCTCGGCAATGCCGCCCGGCGAGGTCCCGAGCACCAGGGTGGCCGGATGCAGGCCGGTGGTCCAGGCCAGCAGGAAGGCAAACCCCGCGCACAGCAGGATCATCCCCAGCGTCCCCAGCGCCACGTCCAGCAACCAGCGCGGCGCGGCACGGAGGAACTGGCGCTGGAAGCGCACCCCCAGGCTCACCCCGATCAGCAGCTGGGCCGCGTTGGTCAGCGGCGTCGGCATGGACGAGAGCTCGACGCCGGCCATCGTGATGGCCATGGCGGCGACCAGCGCCCCCATGAACCAGGGGTTCGCCCGGCCGGTGCGCGCCATCAGCCAGCCGCCGGCGGCAGTGGCCGACAGCAGCAGGGCCAGCCCGGCCGGCTGCACCGTGCGGGCGCCGGGC
>DASWUI010000586.1:0-5849 GCA_036401715.1 Ramlibacter sp.
CGGCAACCCGAAGGGCGTCAGGGACTGGGACGACCTGCTCAGGCCCGACGTGAAGGTCGTGGTGGTGAACCCCAAGACCGGCGGCAACGGCCGCTACGCCTACCTGGCCGCCTGGGGCTACGTGAAGAAGAGGGGCGGCACCGATGCGCAGGCGGCCGACTTCGTGGCGAAGCTTTACAAGAACGTGCCGGTGCTGGCGCGCGGCGGCCGCGACGCCACCACCGCCTTCCTGCAGCGCAACATCGGCGACGTGCTGGTCACCTTCGAATCCGAAGTGGAGTCGGTCAACCGCGAATTCGGCGACGCCAAGGTGGACGTGGTGTACCCGTCGATCAGCGTGGTGGCCGAGAACCCGGTCGCCGTCGTGGAACGCACCGTCGCGAAGAAGGGCACGGCGGAGCTCGCCAAGGCCTACCTGAACTTCCTTTACTCCGACCAGGGCCAGGAAATCGCGGCGAAGCACAACATCCGCCCGACCAGTGCCGCGGTGCTGAAGAAGCATCCCAAGTTCAAGCAGATCAGGCTGTTCACCGTGCAGGAGCTGTTCGGCTCCCTGTCCGAAGCGCAGAAGGTGCACTTCAACGACGGCGGGCAGTTCGACAAGCTCTACACCGTCAAGTAGAGATCCGACATGAGTGGCGCTCTCGCGGCGCCGCTGCCGGCGGCGGCGGCGGCGCCTCCCTCGTCGCGCGGCGGCAACCGGAAGGTGCTGCCCGGGTTCAACCTGACCCTGGGCTACACGGTCTTCTACCTGTGCCTGATCGTGCTGGTCCCGCTGTCGGCGCTGGTCTTCAAGACCTTCGCCCTGTCGTGGGACCAGTTCTGGGCCGCGGTCAGTTCGCCGCGCGTGCTGGCCGCCTACAGGCTCACCTTCGGCGCTTCCTTCCTGGCGGCGCTGGTGAACGTGGTGTTCGGGCTGCTCGTCGCCTGGGTGCTGGTGCGCTACTCCTTCCCGGGCAAGCGCATCGTCGACGCGCTGGTGGACCTGCCGTTCGCGCTGCCAACGGCGGTCGCCGGCATTTCGCTGACCGCGCTCCTGGCGGGCAACGGCTGGATCGGCCAGTACCTGGAGCCGCTGGGGATCCAGCTCGCCTTCAATCCCAACGGCGTGGTGATCGCGCTGATCTTCATCGGGCTGCCCTTCGTGGTGCGCACCGTGCAGCCGGTGCTGGAGGAGTCGGAAAAGGAGCTCGAGGAGGCGGCGATGTGCCTGGGCGCGACGCGCCTGCAGACCTTCACCAGGGTGATCTTTCCCTCCATCGCGCCGGCCCTGCTGACCGGCTTCGCCATGGCCTTCGCCCGCGCGATCGGCGAGTACGGCTCCGTGATCTTCATCGCCGGCAACATGCCCATGGTCTCGGAGATCACGCCGCTGATCATCATCGGCAAGCTGGAGCAGTACGACTACGCCGGCGCCACGGCGGTGGCGTCCGTGATGCTGCTGTTCTCGTTCGTCCTGCTGCTCGTGATCAACGCGCTGCAGGCGTGGCAGCGCAAGCGGGCCGGAGGCAACTGAGATGGCCGCGACCGACCTCACCCGCAGGCGCGTCAGCACCACCGAGGCGCCCTGGGTGCGCTGGACGCTGATCGGCATCGCGCTGGCCTTCATCCTGCTGTTCCTCGTGCTGCCGCTGGCGGCCGTGGCGACCGAAGCGCTGCGCAAGGGCTTCGGTGCCTACGTCGAAGCGCTGAGAGAACCGGACGCCTGGGCGGCGATCCGCCTCACGCTGGTCACCGCCGCCATCGCCGTGCCGCTGAACCTGGTGTTCGGCGTCGCCGCGGCCTGGGCGATCGCCAAGTACGAGTTCCGCGGCAAGGCCTTCCTGACCACGCTGGTGGACCTGCCGTTCTCGGTCTCCCCGGTGGTGGCCGGCCTGATCTACGTGCTGGTGTTCGGGGCCCAGGGCTGGTTCGGCCCCTGGCTGGCCGAACACGACATCAAGATCGTCTTCGCCGTGCCGGGCATCGTGCTGGCGACGATCTTCGTCACCTTCCCCTTCATCGCGCGCGAGCTGATCCCGCTGATGCAGGCGCAGGGCAACGACGAGGAGCAGGCCGCCATCGTGCTGGGCGCCAGCGGCTGGCAGACCTTCCGCCACGTGACGCTGCCCAACATCAAGTGGGGCCTGATCTACGGCGTGATCCTGTGCAACGCGCGCGCCATGGGCGAATTCGGCGCCGTGTCGGTGGTGTCCGGCCACATCCGCGGCCAGACCAACACCATGCCGCTGCACGTGGAGATCCTCTACAACGAATACCAGTCCGTGGCCGCGTTCGCGGTGGCCTCGCTGCTGGCGCTGCTGGCCGTGGTCACGCTGGTGATCAAGTCGGTGGCCGAGTGGAAGCAGGAACGCGACATGAGAGCAGCCGCCGAACTGCCGCCGGAGCGGCCCGCGCCCCTGCAAGGAAAGACAGCATGAGCATAGAGATCCGCAACGTCAGCAAGAACTTCGGCGACTTCCGCGCGCTCAAGGACGTCTCCCTCGACATCGCCTCGGGCGAGCTGGTCGCCCTGCTGGGGCCCTCCGGCTGCGGCAAGACGACCCTGCTGCGCATCATCGCCGGCCTGGAGACGGCGGACGCCGGCAGCATCCTGTTCTCCGGCGAGGACACCACGGACGTGCACGTGCGCGAGCGGCAGGTCGGCTTCGTGTTCCAGCACTACGCCCTGTTCCGCCACATGACGGTCTTCGAGAACGTCGCCTTCGGCCTGCGGGTGAAGCCGCGCGGGCAGCGCCCGTCCGAGGCCCGGATCAGGCAGAAGGTGCACGAGTTGCTGAACCTCGTGCAGCTGGACTGGCTGGCCGACCGCTTCCCCTCGCAGCTGTCCGGCGGGCAGCGGCAGCGGATCGCGCTCGCCCGCGCCCTGGCGGTCGAACCCAAGGTGCTGCTGCTGGACGAGCCCTTCGGTGCGTTGGACGCCAAGGTGCGCAAGGAACTGCGCCGCTGGCTGCGCCGCCTGCACGACGACCTGCACGTCACCTCCATCTTCGTCACGCACGACCAGGAGGAGGCGCTGGAAGTGGCCGACCGGGTGGTGCTGATGAATGCCGGCACCATCGAGCAGGTGGGTTCGCCGCAGGAGGTCTGGGACCACCCCGCCAGCCCCTTCGTCTACGGGTTCCTGGGCGACGTCAACCTGTTCCACGGCCGCGCTCACGAGGGCGAGGTGCACTTCGAGGGCATGCAGATCCAGTCGCCCGAGCACGCCGGCGTGCAGGACGCCCGCGCCTCCGCCTACGTGCGGCCGCACGACCTGGACGTGCAGCGTCCCGGCCCGGGCACGTCCGGCATCCGGGTGAAGCTGGAGCGGGCCATCGTGGTCGGGCCCACGGCCCGGCTGGAACTTCTGCCGGAGGAGGGAACCCAACTGGCGCAGAATGCGGGGGCCGACCCCCTGATCGAGGCGCAGATCCCCGCGCAGCAGTTCAGGGACATGGGGCTGCGCGAGGGCGAGACGCTGGTGGTGACACCGCGCCAGGCCCGGGTGTTCCTGGAGAGCGGCGCCGGCATCTGACAGGGCCCGGCGCCGGGAGGACGTTGGAAGAATGAACGGAAAGATCCTGGACTGGTTCGAGACGGCGCCCCGGCGCGTGCTGGCGGCGGTGGCCGCGATCAGCGTGGGGCTGCTGGCCTTCGGGCTGTACCTGCAGCACGTGGTCGGCCTGGAGCCTTGCCCCATGTGCATCGTGCAGCGTTATGCGCTGGTGCTGATCGCCGTCGTGGCGGCCGTGGGCGCGCTCCTGAAGACGCGCGGCGGCCACATCGCGGCCGGCGGCCTGATGGTGCTGCTGGCCGGCTTCGGGGCCTTCGTCGCCGCTCGCCAGAGCTGGCTGCAGTGGTATCCCCCGGAGGTCGCCTCCTGCGGCCGCGACTTCTACGGGATGATCGAAACCTTCCCGCTGCAGCGCGCCATCCCCATGATCTTCCGCGGCAGCGGCGACTGCTCCAAGGTGGACTGGACCTTCCTGGGCGGCTCGATCGCCAACTGGTCCTTCGTGTGGTTCGTGATCTTCGCGGTGGTGGGCCTGGTGCTGGCCGCCCGGCAGCGGCGCCGGCGCACGGACCGCGGGGTCAGCGCGCCGATGGCGGCCTGAGCGCGACCTTTCCGCCCCTGTCATTGCCGGCTCGACCCGCATCCTCGTGGCGCGCCGGCACGCCACCGGGGATCCCGGGGAGAGCCCCGGGGATGACATCTCCTTCTCCCCCGCTCAAAGCCCCGACGGATACGTCTCCGCCGGTTCCCCGGCATGCCAGGTGGGCTCCGGCACCAGTGGCTCCACCGCCTTCGTCTCGTCGATGTGGATCATCGCGTCGAACTGCGCCGGCAGCCGCGTGTGGAAGTAGTGGCTCATGCGCTCCGACTTGGGCAGGTAGATCACCCCGATGGCGCGCTGCAGCCTTTTTTCCCGCAGCAGCTCGGACAGCGGTGCGTTGTCCCGCAGCGGCAGCCAGAAGCGCTGCTCGCCGAGCTGGTGGAACAGGTCCTCGTAGCTGCCAGCCAGGCCCGGCCGCACGCGCTTGCGTTCATGGACGCCGTCCCATTCCGAGGCCGCCGTGACCGTGCCGTGGTGCGTGCTGAAGCCCACCAGCATCGCCTGCTCGCCCCAGCGATCCCGCGCGAGCTGGCCCACGTTCCATTCGCCGATGTCGCCCATCTCGGTCGCGCTGGCGTCGCCCAGGTGCGAGTTGTGCGCCCACACCACCATCTTCGCGGGCGTGCCCAGGGCGCCGAGGTGCTTCTCCAGCGCCTGCAGCGTTTCCACCATGTGGCTGTCGCGCAGGTTCCAGGAGGATACGCGGCCGTGGAACATGGTCCGGTAGTACTCCTCGGCGTTGCGCACCAGCCGCGCATTCTGCTGCGCGTAGAACAGGTCCGCGCGCTCCTCGTTGGAGCCCGCCAGGAAGTCGGCGGAACGCTGGTTCATCTCCCGCAGCTGCTGGATCACTTCGTCCTCGCAGCTGGACTTCATGCCGAAGCTGGCCGCGTAGCCATAGGCCTGGCTGTCCTCGCCGAAGTGGTCGAAGCAGGCATAACGGCTGCGCGCGCGCTGCGCCGCTTGCGGGTCCGCCCGGTCCAGGTACTTCAGCACCGCCGCGATGGAGGTGTAGAGGCTGTAGAGGTCCATTCCGTAGAAGCCGACCTGCCGCGAGGCCGGCTTGCCGCGGTTGTGCTCGCGCAGCCACTCGACGAAGTCGCGCACCACGGTGTTGCGCCACATCCAGGTGGGGAAGCGCTCGAAGCCCGACAGGGCCGCCCCGGCGTCCGCATCCTCCGTGCCGCCACGGATGTAGCGGTTCACCCGCCACGCATCGGGCCAGTCGGCCTCGACCACCACCGCGTTGAATCCATGCTCCCGGATCAGCCGCTGGCTGAGCGCCACCCGCTCGGCATAGAACTCGTGGGTACCGTGGGAGGCTTCGCCCAGCAGCGCCAGCTTCGCGCGGGCGAGCTGCTGCACCAGCAGGTCGTCCGCCGCGGCTTCGCCGGGCAGGGCGCGCAGGTGCTGCCGCAGTCCTTGCAGCAGCGGGTCGTTGCGCAGCGAGAAAAGGCTCATTCCGGGATCTCCTGCAAAGACATGTTCAGGCGGACAGCGTGGCCCCCTGCAGATGGCGGGTGAACCAGCCCGCGGCGAGGTCGGCGACCTGTTCCAGCGTGCCGGGCTCCTCGAACAGGTGGGTGGCGCCGGGCACGATCTCCATGCGGTGCTCGCAGCGCAGCCAGGGCAGCACCTGCTCGTTCAGGGCGATCACCTCGCGGTCGGCGCCGCCGACGATCAGCAGCGTGGGCGCCTGCACGGCGGCCAGCGCGGCGTGGCCGGCGAGGTCCGGCCGGCCGCCGCGCGACA
>DASWUI010000587.1:0-4730 GCA_036401715.1 Ramlibacter sp.
GAGCCTGGCCTCGCACAAGACCTCCGGCCCCAAGGGCATCGGCGCGCTGTACGTGCGGCGCCAGCCGCGCGTGCGCATCGAGGCGCAGATGCACGGCGGCGGCCACGAGCGCGGCATGCGCAGCGGCACGCTGCCCACGCACCAGTGCGTGGGCATGGGCGAGGCCTTCGCGATCGCCAAGGCCGAGATGGGCACCGAGAGCGAGCGCATCCGCATGCTGCACCAGCGGCTGGTGCGCGGCATCCAGGAGATCGACCAGGTCTTCATCAACGGCCACCTGGAGAAGCGGGTGCCGCACAACGTCAACGCGTCGTTCAACTACGTCGAGGGCGAGTCGCTGATCATGGGCATCAAGGGCATCGCCGTCAGCTCGGGCTCGGCGTGCACGTCGGCGAGCCTGGAGCCGAGCTACGTGCTGCGCGCCCTGGGCCGCAGCGACGAGCTGGCCCACAGCAGCTTGCGCATGACCATCGGCCGCTTCACGACCGAAGAGGAAATCGATTACGCGGTGGCGACGATCCGAGAGAACGTCGCCAAGCTGCGCGAGCTGAGCCCCTTGTGGGAGATGTACCAGGACGGGATCGACCTCAGCACGATCCAGTGGACGGCTCACTAAGAAACACGGAATCAGGAGTACCCCATGGCTTATTCCCAGAAAGTCGTCGAGCATTACGAGAACCCCCGCAACGTCGGCTCCTTCGAGAAGGGCGACGACAGCGTGGGCACCGGCATGGTGGGCGCGCCCGCCTGCGGCGACGTGATGAAGCTGCAGATCAAGGTGAACCCGGCCACCGGCGTCATCGAGGACGCGCGCTTCAAGACCTACGGCTGCGGTTCGGCCATCGCATCCAGCTCGCTGGTGACCGAATGGGTCAAGGGCAAGACGCTGGACGAGGCGGCTTCCATCAAGAACGCGCAGATCGCCGAGGAACTGGCGCTGCCGCCGGTGAAGATCCACTGCTCCATCCTCGCCGAGGACGCCATCAAGGCGGCCGTCGAGGACTACAAGAAGAAACACGCGAACTGAAGGCAATGGCAGTGTCACTGACCGAAGCCGCGGCACGGCACGTCACGCGCTACCTTGCCAAGCGCGGCAAGGGCGTGGGCGTGCGCCTCGGCGTCAAGACCACCGGCTGCTCCGGCCTGGCCTACAAGCTGGAGTACGTGGACGAAGTGGCTCCCGAGGACGTTGTCTTCGAGAACCACGGCGTCAAGCTGCTGGTGGACCCGAAGAGCCTGGCCTACATCGACGGTACCGAGCTCGATTTCGTGCGCGAAGGCCTCAACGAGGGCTTCCGCTTCAACAATCCGAACGAGCGGGACCGCTGCGGCTGCGGAGAGTCCTTCCGCGTCTGACGGTGAACCTGCATCACAGCGACTTCGAGCTGTTCGGGCTCCCGCAGCGCTTCGCCCAGGAGCGCGCGGACATCGACGGGCGCTGGAAGGAACTGCAGCGGCAGGCCCATCCGGACCGCTTCGCCGGCCAGGGCGCCAGCGCCCAGCGTGCCGCCCTGCAGTGGTCGGTGCGCATCAACGAGGCCTACAACCGGCTGAAGGACCCCCTCAAGCGCGCCAGCTACCTGTGCGAGCTGCGGGGCGCGCCGATCGACGCCGAGAACAACACCGCCATGCCGCCGGAGTTCCTGATGGAGCAGATGGAGTGGCGCGAGGCGCTCGACGAGGCCGGCAGCGAGGAGGAGCTCGAGGAGCTTTCCGAACGCGTGCTGCAGCGCCGGCGCGAGATGCTGGCCGGCATCCAGCAGCTGCTGGACCTGGAAGGCGACGCGCCGGCCGCGGCGCGGCAGGTGAGAGCCCTCATGTTCATCGAGCGCTTTGCCGCGGACATCGAGTCGCGCCTGGCGCAACTGGGACAATAGCGGCCCCCAGAAGAATCGCCATGTCCCTGCTGCAGATCTCCGAACCGGGCGCATCGCCCGACCCCCACCAGCGCCGCATCGCCGTCGGCATCGACCTGGGCACGACGCATTCGCTCGTGGCCGCGGTGCGCAATGGCGTCGCCGAATGCCTGCCCGATGCCGAGGGCCGCGTGATCCTGCCCTCGGTGGTGCGCTACCTCGGCGAGGGCCGGCGGCAGATCGGCTTCGACGCGCAGGCCGCGCAGGCGGACGATCCCGAGAACACCATCGCCTCGGTCAAGCGCTTCATGGGCCGCGGCCTGGCGGACATCGCCGGCCGCGAGAAGCTGCCGTACCGCTTCGCCGACCATCCCGGCATGGTCACGCTGCACACGCGCGAAGGCGAGAAGTCGCCGGTCGAAGTGAGCGCGGAGATCCTGGCGACGCTGCGCTACCGCGCCGAGGACACCTTCAACGACGACCTCTACGGCGCCGTCATCACCGTGCCGGCGTATTTCGACGACGCCCAGAGGCAGGCGACGAAGGATGCGGCCCAGCTCGCCGGCCTCAACGTGCTGCGGCTGATCAACGAGCCGACCGCCGCCGCCATCGCCTATGGCCTGGACAACGGCAGCGAAGGCATCTACGCGGTCTACGACCTGGGCGGCGGCACCTTCGACATCTCGATCCTGCGCCTGTCCCAGGGCGTGTTCGAGGTGGTGGCCACCGGCGGCGATTCGGCGCTCGGCGGCGACGACTACGACCGGGCGCTGGCGGACTGGCTGCTCAAGCAGGCCAAGGTCCAGCCCGAGTCGCCGTCCGAGAAGGCCGCGATCAAGATGCTGGCCCGCCGGGTGAAGGAGCAGCTGTCGGACCAGGAGAGCGTGCTGGTGCCGGTCGCCGTGGGCGGCCGCAGCGTGGAGGTGCGCGTCGCGCGCAAGGACTTCGAGCTGGAGACCGGCGACCTCACGGCCCGCACCATGGGCGCCGTGCGCAAGGCGCTGCGCGATGCGAAGCTCACCCGCGACGAGGTGCAGGGCGTGGTGCTGGTGGGCGGTTCGACCCGCATGCCGCAGGTGCGCAAGGCGGTCGCCGATTTCTTCGGCCGCGCGCCGCTGACCAACCTCGACCCGGACCAGGTGGTGGCGCTGGGTGCGGCCATCCAGGCCAACCAGCTGGCCGGCAACAACCCGCAGGGCGAGCTGCTGCTGCTGGACGTGATCCCGCTGTCGCTGGGCATCGAGACCATGGGCGGCCTGGTGGAACGCATCGTGCCGCGCAACGAAACCATCCCGACCGCCAAGGCGCAGGACTTCACGACCTTCAAGGACGGCCAGACCGCCATGGCCATCCACGTGGTGCAGGGCGAGCGCGACCTGGTCGCCGACTGCCGCAGCCTGGCGCGCTTCGAGCTGCGCGGCATCCCGCCCATGGCCGCCGGGGCGGCCCGCATCCGCGTGACCTTCACGGTGGACGCCGACGGCCTGCTGAAGGTGTCCGCGCGGGAGCAGGGCAGCGGCGTCGAGGCGCACATCGACGTCAAGCCCTCCTACGGCCTCACCGACGAGCAGATCGCGCGCATGCTGCAGGAGAGCTTCACCACCGCCGAAGCCGACATGAAGGCCCGGGCGCTGACGGAGGCGCGGGTCGATGCCGAACGCATGATCATCGCCACGCAAAGCGCCCTGGACGCCGACGGCCAGCTGCTGGAGCCGCAGGAGCGCCGGGAGATCGAGGCGCTGATGCTGTCGCTGCGCGAGACCGTGAAGGCCAGCGAGGACGCCGCCGTGGTCGAAGCCGCCGTGCAGGCCCTGGCCAAGGGAACCGAGGCCTTCGCGGCGCGGCGGATGAACGAGGGCATCCGCAAGGCCCTTGCAGGAAAGAATCTCGAAGCCATCTAGTCTCCATGCCCGTCATCAAGATCCTCCCCCATCCCGAGTACTGCCCCGAAGGCGCCGAAGTGAAGGCGCCCGCGGGCACCTCGATCTGCGAGGCCTTGCTGGACAACGGCATCGAGATCGAACACGCCTGCGACATGAGCTGCGCCTGCACCACCTGCCACTGCATCGTGCGCAAGGGCTTCGAGTCGCTCAACGAGATGGACGAGAACGAGGAGGACATGCTGGACCGCGCCTGGGGCCTGGAGCCCAATTCGCGGCTGTCCTGCCAGGCGATCCTGGCGCAGGAAGACCTGGTGGTGGAGATCCCGAAGTACTCGATCAACCACGCGAAAGAGAAGCACTGATTCCCGTCATCCCCGCGCAGGTGGCGGGGACCCAAGGCGTTGAGAAGCGGCCCGCGGCCTGGCCGCTTTCCTGTTGATGCCCTGGATTCCCGCCTCCGCGGGAGTGACAGGACCTGTCACTCGTACTTCTTCCCCGCCGCCAGCAACTCCGGCGTCCCGACCACGGCATTCAGCCCGTCGAAATCCAGCATCTCCCCGCGCATCCCCGCCGTCGTTCCGTCCTTCTTCAGCGTTGCGTAGTACCGCCCCAGCGTGTGCGCCACCGCCCGCGCCGTGCCGCCGGGGAAGATGACGATGCGAAAGCCCAGCGCTCCCAGCGCCTGCGCGTCCAGCACCGGCGTCTTGCCCCCCTCGACCATGTTGGCCAGCAGGGGAACCCGTGATGCGAAGCGCCCGCAGGCCGCGCGCATCTGCTCCGGGCTGCGCAGCGCCTCGATGAACAGCGCGTCCACCCCGCATTCCAGGTAGAGCTCGGCCCGCTCCAGCGCCGCGTCCAGTCCCTCCACCGCGACGGCGTCCGTGCGGGCGAGGACCAGCATCTCGCTGCTTCGGCGCGCATCCAGCGCCGCCCGCAGCTTGCCGCACATTTCCGCCGCGGCCACCACCGTCTTCCCGTCCAGGTGCCCGCA
>DASWUI010000588.1:0-1879 GCA_036401715.1 Ramlibacter sp.
GCGCGCGAAGGCATCAAGGGCGGCGAGACGCGCGTGTTCCAGGCCGACGGGCCGGCGGGACAGCGCTTCACGCTCACCGAACCCTGGAGCGTGCTGCTGCTGGACGACGCGCGGGTGATCCACGAGACCACGCCGATCCAGCCGATCGGCGAGGGTGGGTACCGGGATACGCTGGTGGTGACGGCGCGGGCGGGGGGCTTCCAGGATGCGTGAAGGCGTCACGTCGCGGTGAGCCCGCAGGCGAACCGCGACCTGCCGTCAATCCCGCACGTCCCCCACCGGATTCGCCCCGAAATCCGCCCGCTCCAGGTACGCCAGCACCCGCGCCGCCGCTTCCTGCGGGGAGGTCAGCATGCCCTTGTCCTTCAAGCCTTCGAAGGTCCCGCGGTCCGGGAAGCGCGCCGCGTCCGCCGTGCGCAGCTGCACCTGCATGTCGGTGTCGATCACGCCCGGCGCCAGCGAGCAGATGCGCGCGCCGTTCGGCAGCGCGGCCTGCTCGAGGGCGACGCAGCGGCTGAAGTGGTCCATGCCTGCCTTGGCGGCGCAATAGGCGGCCTGCGCGGCCATCGCGCGCCGGCCGAGCCCGGAGGAGATGTTGAGGATCCTGCGCGGCACCCGCCAGCCGGCGGTGGCGCGCAGGAAGGCGCCGGTCAGCAGCATGGGCGCTTCCAGGTCCACGCGCATGGCCTCGGCGAGCTGGCCGGCCGGGATGTCGTCCAGCGGCGCGATGCGCGGGATCAGGCCGGCGTTGTTGATCAGCGTGGCCGAGGCGAGCTGGCCGCTGTCCTGCCCCTGCAGCCAGGTCTCGAGCCGCGCCGCCGCGGTGTCGGCCCGCGCCAGGTCCTGCGGCCACTGCTCGCAGCGGCGCCCGGCCCGGGCCGCCTGGGCGGCGAGTTCTTCGTTCGGCTTGCGCGAGATCGTCAGCAGGTCGTGGCCGGCGGCCAGCAGCTGCTGCGCCATGGCGAGGCCCATGCCCCGCGAGGCGCCGGTGAGGATGGTGAGGTGTCGCTGCGTCATCCGCGCATCGTACGCGTCAGGCCGCCACCACGATCGGGAAGTTCGCCTGCAGGCCTTCGCTGCCGGCGCGGAAGGGCACGGTCACCAGGTCGCGGTCCGCGCCCAGCCGGCGCCAGAGGAAGTCGCGCTCGTTGTCGGGATCGCCCTCGACATAGAGCTGGGTGGTGAGCAGCTCGCGCCGGTCCAGCTTCACCTTCACGTGGATGTGCGGCGTGCGGCCGGAATAGGGCACCGGCCGGATCGTGCGGAAGCGGTAGCGGCCGTCGCTGCCGACCGTGACGCGCCCGAAGCCCTGGAAGCTGGGGTCGGCCCGCCCGCCGTCGCCGGGGTGGTGGTAGCGGCCCTGGTGGTCGCATTGCCAGATCTCCACCTGCGCGCCGGCCACCGGCTTGCCCTGCAGGTCGCTGACCACGCCCTCGACCCAGGCGGGCTGGCCGTGCCCATAGTTGGCGTTGCCGTTGCGCAGCAGGTCGGCATCCGCGTCCTGCGGCAGGCTCACCGGGTAGAACGGCCCCTCCGTCTGCCGCGGCGTCGCCCGGCGCTGGGCCGCTGCCTGCGCGCGCGCGCCGGTCCAGCAGAAGGGCAGGGCGACCAGCGCGGCGGCGGCGGTGCGGCGGGAAGGGTGGGCCATGGCTTGCTCCGGTGGACCAGGTGAGAGGCGGCGCGCGCGCGGCGAGTTCCGCTCAGAACGGCACGGTGCTGGTGAAGGACAGCGGTTCGCCGGTGGCGGGATGCGCGAGTTGCAGCGCATTCGCGTGCAGCAGCAGCCGGGGTGCGCGCGCCTGCCATCGCGGCGGCGCGTAGAGCGTGTCGCCCAGGATGGGATGGCCGATGGCCTGCAGGTGCACGCGCAGCTGGTGCG
>DASWUI010000589.1:0-2978 GCA_036401715.1 Ramlibacter sp.
CGGCGCCGCGTAGCGTTGCGCCAGCACGGGGTAGTGCGCGACGGGGTCCAGCCCCTCGCGGGCGCACAGCCAGCGGTACCAGTGGTTGCCGATCGCGACGTGGCCGACCTCGTCGCGCAGGATCACGTCCAGGATCTCCACGGCCTTCAGGGCCGCCGGCGTACCCGCCTGGCGCAGCCTGGCCTGGATCTGCGGCGTCGCGTCCAGCCCGCGCGCTTCCAGCGTGCGCGGCACCAGCGCCATGCGCGCGACGATGTCGCCCGCGGTCTTCTCGCACATCGCCCAGAGGCCGTCGTGGGCGTCGAAATCGCCGTACGCGTAGCCCAGCGCTTGCAGGTGGTCCGCCAGCAGGGTGAAGTGGAAGGCTTCCTCGCCGGCCACGCGCAGCCAGTCGCGGTGGAAGGCCTCGGGCATGCCTTCGAAGCGCCACACGGCGTCCAGCGCGAGGTTGATCGCGTTGAACTCGATGTGGGCGATGGCGTGGAGCAGGGCGGCGAGCCCCTCCGGTTTCGCGGGCGAACGGCGCGGCACCCTCGCGGGATGGACCAGGCGCGGGCGCTCCGGCCGGCCGGGCAGCCTGCCCGGTGGCACGGGGGCGGTGGGGGAGAGCGGCAGCTGCGGTGCCGCGTCGAGCAGCGAGCGGGCCAGCGCGGCCTTCCCGCGCGGATCCGCCGTGCAAAGCGCCCGCAGGGCCTCCATGCGAAGCTCCATCCCTACAATTGTAGTTTTTGCCCCGGAACACAAGATGGCCATTTATGAGCTCGACGGCAAGGCGCCGCAACTTGGCAAAGGCGCATGGGTCGCCGACAACGCGGAGGTGATCGGGCAGGTCGAGCTGGCCGAGAACGCCAGCGTCTGGTACGGCTGCGTGGTGCGCGGCGACACCGAGAAGATCCGCATCGGCAGGAACAGCAACATCCAGGACGGCTCGGTGCTGCACGCGGACTTCGGCGTGCCGCTGACCATAGGCGACAACGTGACCGTCGGCCACCAGGTCATGCTGCACGGCTGCACCATCGGCGAGGGCTCGCTCATCGGCATCCAGGCGGTGGTGCTGAACAACGCGAAGATCGGCAGGAATTCGATCGTGGGCGCCGGCAGCGTGGTCACCGAAGGCAAGGAATTCCCGGACAATTCCCTGATCGTGGGCGCGCCCGCCAAGGCGATCCGCACGCTGGACGCCGAGCAGATCGCGCGCTTCCAGCCCATCACGCAGCACTACGTGGAAAACGCACAGCGGCACGCCAGGCGCAAGAAGATCGGCTGATGTCCGAGCTGCACAAGTTCCTGTTCGAAGGCCTGCCGGTGCGCGGCATGATCGTGCGCCTGACCGATGCGTGGCAGGAGATCCTGGCGCGCCGGCGCGCCGACGACGCGGCCTCGCCCTGGCCCTGGCCGGTCACGCGCATGGTGGGCGAGATGGCGGCCGCGGGCGTGCTGATGCAGTCCAACATCAAGTTCAACGGCGCGCTGGTGATGCAGATCTTCGGCGAGGGGCCGGTCAAGGTCGCCGTCGCCGAAGTCCAGCCCGACCTGAGCCTGCGGGTCACCGCGAAGGTGGTGGGCGAGGTCGCCGGCGATGCGCACCTGCAGGACCTGGTCAATGTCAACGGCCGCGGCCGCTGCGCGATCACCCTGGACCCCAAGGACCGCGTGCCCGGGCAGCAGGCCTACCAGGGCGTCGTGCCGCTCAATGCCACCTACGGCGCGGGCCAGCCCAGCCTCGCCGACGTGCTGGAGCACTACATGCGGCAGTCCGAGCAGCTCGACACGAAGCTGGTGCTCGCGGCCGACAACGACGTCGCCGCCGGCCTGCTGATCCAGCGCCTGCCCGCCGAAGGCAAGGGCAACATCGAAGGCTCGGGCGAGCCCATGGACGCCGCGGAGCAGCTGGAGCACTTCAACCGCATCGCAACGCTCGCTTCCAGCCTCACCGCCGAGGAGCTGCTGCGGCTGGACGTGGAGACCATCCTGCGGCGCCTGTTCTGGCAGGAGAAGATCCTGCGCTTCGACCCCCAGACCCCCCGCTTCGCCTGCACCTGCAGCCGCGAACGCGTGGCCGGCATGATCCGCGGGCTCGGGCAGGAAGAAGCCGAGAGCATCCTGGCCGAGCGCGGCGAGATCGACGTCAGCTGCGACTTCTGCGGCCAGCACTACCGCTTCGACGCGGTGGATTCGGCGCAGATCTTCACCGCGCCGGGCGACCGGCCGCCGGCGTCCTCCACGGTGCAGTAGCGAGCGCGACAATCCCCGGATGCCGGCCCACGCACAACAGGAAGAAGGAATCCCGATCGCCTCGGTGGAGCAGGCCACCGGGATCGCCCGCGCCACCCTGCGGATCTGGGAGCGCCGCTACGGCTTTCCGCAGCCCGGGCGCGACCTGCGCGGGGAGCGCAGCTACCCGGACGAGCAGGTGCGCAAGCTGCGGCTGATCGCCGACCTGATGGCCCGCGGGCACCGCCCGGGCCGGCTGGTTCAACTGAGCACGCAGCAGCTGGCGGCACTCGCCGGCCCAGCGGGCAGCCGCGCCGAAGGCGCCGGCGCCACGCCCTCGATCGACGATCCCGTCATCGCGCCGCTGCGCGCGCACGACCTGCGCTCGGTGCTGCGCCTGCTGGAAGACGGCGTGCGCGACATGGGCCTGGAGGGCTTCGTCACCGAACGCATGCCGGGCATGAACGTCAACGTGGGCCTCGCGTGGGCCCGCGGCGAGCTCGAGGTCTACGAGGAGCACCTGTACACCGAGGCGGTGCAGCAGGTGCTGCGCACGCACATCGGCCGGATCGAGTCGGCGGCGCCGCGCGGGCCGCGCGTCCTGCTCGCCACCTTCCCGGAAGAGGCCCACGGCATCGGCCTGCTGATGGCGCAGGCGCTGCTCGCACTGTCGGGCTGCCCCTGCACCTCGCTGGGCGTGCGTGTACCGCTGCAGCAGATCGTCTCGGCGACCTCGGCGTTCGGTGCCGAGGCGGTGGGACTGA
>DASWUI010000590.1:0-2025 GCA_036401715.1 Ramlibacter sp.
GCTCGAACAGCTCGATGCCTTCGAGGCTCCAGCCGTGGGACGCCGCCACCGTGCGCAGCTCCGTGGCGGTCTCCGACAGCGTGACGTACAGGCCCTTCTCGTCGCGCCGGACGCCTTCGAGCAGGAAGTGCAGGCCGAGCGTGGTCTTTCCCGAGCCGGGGTCGCCCTCGACGAGATAGATGTGTCTGCTGGGAAGGCCGCCGCCCAGGACGTCGTCGAGGCCGGGAATGCCGGTCGAAGCGCGGTCCTGCACGGGCAGATTGTCGGTGGCTACGTTGCGTCTCATCCAATACCAACAGCCGCGAAGGGATGCGGCTGCGCAGCCATCCTAAAGGTTGCGCAGCCGCGACCTTGTAGGCTCAATCCGACAATTGGGTCCGCACGCGTCCTGCCTAGCCGCGCGTTTCCGACTCCTGCAGCGTTCGCCACATGACCTTGCCGCTCCCGCTCTTGGGCAGCGCGTCGACGAACTGCACGATGCGCGGCACCTTGTACACCGCCATCGTTTCCCGGCACCAGTCGATGATGTCCTGCTCGCTCACCTTTCCCTTGTGCGTGGCGCGCAACACCACCACCGCCTTGACGGTCTCGCCGCGGTAGGCGTCGCGCGCGGAGATGACGCAGGCCTCCTGGATCGCCGGGTGCCGGAACATCAGCGCCTCCACTTCCGCCGGCCAGACCTTGAAGCCGGAGGCATTGATCATGCGCTTGAGGCGGTCGGTGAGGAAGAAGTAGCCGTCCTCGTCCACGCGCCCGAGGTCGCCCGAGCGGAAGAAGCGCTTGCCTTCGAACGCGATGAAGGCGGCTTCCGTGGCGTCGGGCCGCTTCCAGTAGCCGTTGAAGACCATGGGCCCGTGGATGATGATCTCGCCCTGCTCGCCGGGCGGCAGCTCGCGCAGGGTCTCGGGATCGACCACGCGGGCGTCGCAGCTCATGAAGGGAATACCGAGGCACTGCTGCTTGGGCGCGTCCGGCGGGTTGCTGTGCGAGGGGGCGGCCGTCTCGGTGAGGCCGTAGCCTTCCACGTAGCGCAGGCCGAACTGATCCAGCAGCCGCTGCGCCACGGCCTGCGGCATGGCCGCGCCGCCGCCGCCGATGTGGACCAGGCTGGAGAGGTCGTAGCTGGCGAAGTTGGGGCTGCCCAGCAGGTCGATCACCATGGTGGGGATGTTGGTCCAGGTGGTGACCTTGAAGCTGGAGATCAGCCAGCCGGCGACGTCGCGGTCCCAGCGCGGCATCATGACCAGGGTGGAGCCGGTGTAGATGTTCGCGTGCATCACGCTCACCATGCCGGTGATGTGGAACATCGGCACGACCAGCAGCGTGACGGCTTCCGGCGTGGCATTGCCCCAGACGCTGCTGGCCATGGCGTTGTGCATCAGGCTGCGGTGCGGGTGCATGCAGCCCTTGGGATTGCCGGTGGTGCCGCTGGTGTAAGGCAGCACCGCCAGGTCCTCCGGCCCCACTTCCAGCGGCGGCAGCGGCAGCGCGTTGTCCAGGGCCTCGGTCCAGGCCATCGCCCGGCCGCCGGCGAGGTCGGGCAGCGGGTGGCGCGCCAGCAGCCCGTCCTTCCAGGACGCCGGCATCGGACCGGCGTTCGGTGCCTGCGGATCGAAGGCGTCGGTGAACTGCGTGACGATCATGTGCGCCAGGCGCTGGTGCGCGGGCAGCTCCGCGTTGGCCTTCGCGATCTCGCCGGCGAGGTCGCCGGTGGTGATGGCGACCTTCGCGTCGGGGTCGACGATGTAGTGCTTCAGCTCCTCCGCCCGGTTCATCGGGTTCACGGGAACCACCACCGCATTGGCGCGCAGGATCGCGAAATGCGCGACCAGCAGCTGCGGGCAGTTCTGCATGTCCAGCATCACCCGGTCGCCCTTGCGCACGCCCAGCGCGTGCAGCCGCGCGGCCAGGCGCTCGGCCAGCCGCTGCACCTCGGCGTAGGGATACGCGCGGCCGAAGAAGACGATGGCCGGCTTGTGCGGATAGCGCAGCGCGCTGATCGCCAGGTTGTCCCACAGCGAGGTC
>DASWUI010000591.1:0-2225 GCA_036401715.1 Ramlibacter sp.
AGCCTTCCAGCGTCCTGCTCCTGCCCGACCGCCACGACAGCGGCGCCCACCACTGGCAAACGCTGTGGGAGCAGCGGCACGGCTACCGGCGCGTGGAACAGCATGACTGGCTCAAGCCGCTGCGCGGCGACTGGGTCGCGCGGCTGGAGGACGTCGTGCTGTCCTGCGACGAACCGGCGGTGCTGGTCGCGCACAGCCTGGGTTGCATCCTGGCGGCGGCGTGGGCCGCGCACTCGCCGAGCACGCAACGCGTGAAGGCCGCCTTGCTGGTGGCACCCGGCGACGTGGAGCGGCCGGAGGTCCGCGAGCAGCTGCCTTCGTGGACGCCGATCGAGCTGCAGCCCCTTCCTTTTCCTTCCGTGCTGCTCGCCAGCCGCAACGATCCCTTCTGCGCCTTCGAGCGCGCGCGCCTGTTCGCGCACGCATGGAAGTCGCAGTTCATGGACTACGGCGACTGCGGCCACATCAATGCCGACTCCGGGCTGGCCAGCTGGCCCGAGGGCCACGTCCTGCTGCAGGACCTGATGAAAGATTGAGAGAGAGATTCCCCACATGGTGACCAAGAAACCCAAGGGCCTCGGCCGCGGCCTCGAAGCGCTGCTCGGGCCCAAGGTCCAGGAACACGCGGACCAGAGCGGCGAGGCCGGCGGACCCAATCCCGGGCAGCCCGCATCGCTGATGCTGCAGGACATGGTGCCCGGCATGTACCAGCCGCGCACGCGCATGGACGAGGGCGCGCTCTACGAGCTGGCCGAGTCCATCAAGGCGCAAGGCATCATGCAGCCGATCCTCGTGCGCAAGCTGTCCGACGGCGAGCACGCGGGCAAGTACGAGATCATCGCCGGCGAGCGCCGCTTCCGCGCGGCGCGCCTCGCGGGCCTGGACAGCGTGCCGGTGCTGGTGCGCGACGTGCCCGACGAAGCGGCCGCGGCGATGGCGCTGATCGAGAACATCCAGCGCGAGGACCTCAACCCCCTCGAAGAGGCGCAGGGCCTGCAGCGCCTGATCAAGGATTTCGGGCTCACGCACGAACAGGCGGCGCAAGCCGTGGGGCGTTCGCGCAGCGCCGCATCCAACCTGCTGCGCCTGCTGAACCTGGCCGACCCGGTGCAGACCATGCTGATGGCCGGCGACATCGACATGGGCCACGCGCGCGCGCTGCTCGCCCTGGAGCGCGCCGCGCAGATCACGGCGGCCAACCAGATCGCCCAGAAGAAGCTGTCGGTGCGCGAGGCGGAAAGCCTGGTCAAGAAGATCGGCGCGGAGTTCTCGCTGGTCTCGCCCAAGCCCAAGAAGGAAAAGTCACGCGACCTGCGCAGGATCGAGGAGGAGCTGTCGGACCTGCTCACCGCGCAGGTGGAGGTGCGGGTGAAGAAGCGGGTGAAGCGGCATGGGCGGATCGAAGAGATGGGTGAGGTCTCGATCCAGTTCGGGTCCCTCGACGAACTCAATGGCGTGATCGATCGGCTCCGCGCCCAGGGCTGAAAGGAGCATCCATGCTCGGCTGGTTCGCCAGGCGGTTCACCGACAAGCCCGCGACCGACGCACGGGCCGGCAGCGAGGCCGCAGACCCGCTCGCGCTGTACCACGCAGGCGCGGTGGTGGAAGCGGAGCGCCTCGCCGGGGAGCGGCTGCAGAAGGACCGGAACGACCGCGAAGCCTCGCTGGTGCAGGCGCTGCTGCTGGTCGACCGCGGGCGCGGTGAGGACGCGGTGCCGGTGGCCGAGCGGCTGCTCGGGCCCGCGCGCCAGGACCCGCAGGCCTGGTTGGTGCTCGCGCGCGTCCATGCGGCTGCGGGTCGGCGCAAGGCGGCACGGGAAGCGCTGGAGTGCGCGGCCAAGTTCGATCCGGGGGACGCGGCGGTGCGCGTGGAACTCGCGCTGCAAGCGCTGGCCGAAAAGCGCCTGGAGCAAGCCGGCAAGCACCTGCATGGCCTGATCGCCGGCGGCCCGCGCTTTGCCAAGGCGCACGGCGAGCTGGGCATCCAGCTGCTGCAGCGTCAGCAGCCCCAGGCCGCGGAGCAGCACCTGCAGCAGGCCGTCGCTGCCGGTGCCGACAATGCCGTTGTCCACGCCAACCTGGGCGCACTGCGCAGGGACCAGGGCCGGCTGCAGGAAGCAGCCGTTCTGCTGGCGCGCGCACTGCAGTTTGAGCCCGCACCGCCCGAGGCTGCCTACAACCTCGCCATGCTGCGCATCCAGCAGCGCGACTGGGCCGACGCGCAG
>DASWUI010000592.1:0-4114 GCA_036401715.1 Ramlibacter sp.
CGCCAGCGGCCACCAGTCGGCGCGGCGCGGCAGCGGCGCGCGCGTCAAGGCGAGGAACACGGCGGACAGCGCGGCCGCGACCACCGCCCGTCCGAGCGCGACGAACACGCCGGACATGAGCGGCGCGTCCGGCGTGCCGACCGCGATGCGCGTCATGGGCAGCGTGAGCGCGAAGATCGCCACGCCGATGAATCCCAGCCAGAGGCCGCGCCGTTCCTGCGGGCTCATACCGTCACCATCCAGGCGCTCGTGCCGGCCAGTACCAGGGCCAGCATGCGGTTGAACCACAGCAGGCGCCGCCCGTGCGCCAGCCAGGCGCGCAGCACCGAACCGAGCAGCGCGTAGGCGAAGTTGCTGGTGAAGGCGAACACCGCCATCAGGGCGCAGATGATCGCGAGGCGCTCGCCTGGATTGCTCGCCGGCTGCCCGGCCGCGTTCACCACCCAGCCGGCGGTGAGCGTCAGCGCCAGCATCCAGGCCTTGATGTTGAGGAACTGCAGGCCCACGCCCTGCCAGAAGGTCACGCGCAGGCGGCTCTCGTCGACCTGCGCGAGCTGGCCGGACCGCGCCAGCCTCCACGCCAGCCACAACATGTAGCCCACGCCGGCGAGCTTCACCGCCCAGCGCAGCGCGGGCACGCCGAGCACCAGCGCGCCCAGGCCCAGCCCGCTGCCGATCATGAGCAGCGTCCAGCCGGCGGGCACGGCGATGCAGAAGCGCAGCGCGCGCGGCAGGCCGCCGTTGGCGGCGAGGGCCGTGGACAGCGTCGTGTTCGGGCCCGGCGAGAAGCTCATCGCCGTGCAGAACAGCAGGAGGGCCGTGAGTTCGGCGGCGCTCATGGGGACGGGGATTGCGGGGGCATGCGGTCCAATGTAATCTGAGCGACCAGTACACCGCCAGTACAGATTTCCAGATCACCCCCTCATCTGTACTGCCCGGCATGCCAATACACGGAGCAAGCACCATGCTGATGAAGGCCTCGTCGCAGTCGCTGACCGAGCAGCTCGCGGGCCGCTTTTCCGAGCGGATCCGCAACCGCCTGCTCGCACCGGGGGCGCGGCTGCCTTCCGTGCGCCAGTGCGCCGAACAGCACGGGGTGAGCCCCTCCACGGTGGTGGCTGCCTACGACCAGTTGCTGGCGCAGGGACTGGTGGAAGCGCGCAAGAACCGCGGCTTCTTCGTGCGGGAGGCCTCGTCGCCGGCGGCGGAAGAGGCCAGCGCTCGCGCAGCCGCCATGCCCACCGGCTTCAATGCGGCGCACTGGATCGTGGCGCGGCGCGGCGCCGCGCCGGTGAATGCCACGACGCTGATCCGCGGCATGTTCCACAAGGTCAGCAACAAGCCGCAACCGGGCATGGGCGTGTTCCCCTCGGAGTGGCTGGAGTCGACCTTCATGCCGGCGGCGGTGCGCAAGGTGACGAGCACGCGCGTGCTGCACGAGTTCTCGCTGCAGTACGGCGAGCCGCTCGGCGACACGGGCCTGCGCCGTGCGCTGGCCACCAAGCTGACTGCGCTGAGCGTGCCGGCCTCTCCCGAGCAGATCATCACCACGGTCGGCGCCACGCATGCGCTGGACATCGTGAGCCGCACGCTGCTGCGGCCCGGCGACCCGGTGATGGTGGAGGAGCCCGGCTGGGCGGTGGAGTTCGCGCGCCTGACCGCACTGGGCATGCACCTGCTGCCGGTGCCGCGCCGTGCCGACGGGCCGGACCTGGAGGTGATGGCCAGGTACTGCGCCGTGCACAAGCCCAAGCTGTACGTCAGCGTGAGCGTGTTCCACAACCCGACCAGCTACTGCCTGTCGCCGGGCAGCGCGCACCGGCTGCTGCAGCTGGCCAACCAGCACGACTTCCACATCGTCGAGGACGACACCTACAGCCACATCGCGCCGCCTCACGCCACGCGCCTGTCCGCGCTGGATGGCCTGCAGCGCACGATCTACGTCGGCGGCTTCGCCAAGATCCTCGCGCCCAACTGGCGCATCGGCTTCCTGGCCGCGCCGCCCGCACTGGTGGAGGACCTGCTCGATACCAAGCTGCTGGCCACGCTGACCACGCCGGCGCTGCTGGAGAAGGCGCTGGCCCTGTGCATCGAACAGGGCCAGCTGCGCCGCCATTGCGAGCGCATCCGCACCCGCCTGGACGTGGCGCGCAGCCGCAGCGTGAAGCTGGCGCTGCAGGCGGGCTGCCGCTTCGCCGCGGAGCCCGCCGGCCTGTTCGGATGGGTGGACACCGGCGTGGACACCGACGCACTGGCGCAGCGCATGCTCGACGAAGGCTACCTGCTCGCGCCGGGCGCGCTGTTCCACGCCGAGCGCACGCCCAGCACGCTGATGCGGATCAACTTCGCGACCACGCAGGACGCGGCGTTCTGGAAGAAGTACGCGGAACTGGTGAAGCGGATGTGAGCCGCTACAGCATCTCGTCGGGCGCGAAGGGGCCGAGCAGCCGCACCAGGATCCGCAGCCGGGTGCTGGCGCCCGGCTCGCGGGTCTCGTCGCCGAACGAGGCGCCCTGGGGCGCGCGCCAGTAGTACTTGCCGTTGCGCAGCTCGAGGCGGTAAGCGGCGGTGTTCATCGTGTTCTCGATCTGGCGCGTGGCCTCCTGCGACAGGGCGACGCTGCGGATCAGGAGCGCCACTTCGCTGTTCTTCAGCTGCGAGCGCAGGTCCAGGTTCATGGAGCCGATCGCCGCCAGCCGCGTGTCGATGATCACGGCCTTGGAGTGCAGGCTGGCGCGCGAGCGGGAATCGCCGGCCTTGGAGCCGCCAGGGCCGCCGCTCCACAGGCCGCCGCGCCGTTCGCGCGCCGGCCCCGAGCCCAGCAGGTCGGCGGCCGATTCCGGATCCGAGCGCATCTCGTACACCTCGACGCCCATGTCCAGCAGCGCCCTGCGGTAGCGCGCATAGCCGGCATGCGCTGCGGGCGCGTCGTTCGACGCGAGCGAGTTCGTCAGCACGCGGATGCGCACGCCGCGCCGGCGCAGCTCCTCGTACACCGCCATCATGCGGGCGCCGGGGACCAGGTACGGGGAGATGATCAGCACGTCGCGCTGGGCACCGCGCATGAGGCCCAGCAGGCCATCGATCACCGTCTCCCCGGCATCCACCTCGTCGTCCCCGGGGCCGATCTTGCCCGGTTCGTCGACGAGCAGCGCGGAGGGCGCCCAGGTGAGGCGCACCGTGCGCAGGTCCATGGGCGGGCGCTCGGCCTCCACCGCGTCCGCGGGCGTGACCGACGGCAGGACCGTGGGGGAGACGGTCACCGGGAGGACGGGCCTGGCCGCCTGCGCCGCGGACGCGCCGGGCTGCGGCGTGCGCAGCGCGTCGATCTCTTCCCGGTCCAGCAGCGTCTGCACCGGATAGGCGAGCTTGTCGTTCCAGAACCGGTCGAAGCTCGCGGACATGTCGCGCACGATCCGCCCGGCCGCGAGCACGTCCAGGTCCACGAAGTTCTGCTTGTCGCCGCTGCCGAAGTAGCGGTCGCCCAGGTTGCGCCCGCCCGTGATGCCCCACGCGTTGTCGGCGATGAACAGCTTGTTGTGCATGCGCTTCTGCATGCGGCCGACGTCGTGCAGCGAAGTGATCACGCGGCCGATCATGCTGTTGCGCGGCCCCGGCAGCGGGTTGAACAGGCGGATCTCGATGTTGGGCTCGAACGCCAGGCGCAGCACCTGCGCGTCCTCGCCCACGGAGTTGAAGTCGTCCAGCAGGATGCGCACGCGCACGCCGCGGCGCGCCGCATCGCGCACGCGCTGCAGGATGGTCTCGGTGCTGGGGTCCGCGTGGATGGCGTAGTACTGCAGGTCCAGGCTGCGCTGCGCGCCCTCGACCAGGGCGAGGCGGCTGGAGAGCGCCGTGTCCACGCTGTCCAGGAGGAAGAATGCGGAGTCGCTGCGGGCGCCGGCCTCGGCGCGCCGCGCTTGCACCAGCTGGCCGAGCGGCGTGGTCTCCGCCTGGTCGAAATGGGTGGAAGGCGTCTGGCCGTCGTTGGCCGGCAGGCTGGCGCAGCCGCCCGTGGAGCCGAGGAAGAACGCGAGCGCAAGCCAGCGAAGCAGCCGCTGCCAGGCTGGCAGGACGGTGGGCGCGGCGGCGGAACTGCAGGTGTCCATGGGTG
>DASWUI010000593.1:0-1854 GCA_036401715.1 Ramlibacter sp.
AGGCCGTGACGCAGCAGGACGCCAGCCGGCTGGTCAAGGTGCCCGGCATCGGCAAGAAGACCGCGGAGCGCCTGCTGCTGGAACTCAAGGGCAAGGTCGGTGCCGACCTCGGCCTGCCGGGCGGCGGCGTGGTCGACGACGCGCAGGCCGACATCCTGCAGGAGCTGGTGGCCCTGGGTTACAGCGACAAGGAAGCGCAGGCCGCGCTGAAGTCCCTGCCCAAGGACGCGAGCGTGAGTGAAGGCATCAAGCAGGCGCTGAAGGCACTGGCGCGATGAGCATCAAGACCGACGATTTCGCCCCGCCGCCGGACAAGCGCGTGGTGTCCGCCGCGCCGGTGTCGCCGGCCGAGGAGGCCATGGAGCGCGCGCTGCGTCCCAAGGGCCTGGCGGAATACGTCGGCCAAGCCAAGACGCGCGAGCAGCTGGAGATCTTCATCGGCGCGGCACGCAAGCGCGGGGAGGCGCTGGACCACGTGCTGCTGTTCGGCCCGCCGGGCCTGGGCAAGACCACGCTGTCGCACATCATCGCCAACGAGCTGGGCGTGAACCTGCGCTCCACCTCCGGCCCGGTGCTGGAAAAGCCCAAGGACCTGGCGGCGCTGCTGACCAACCTGGAGCGCAACGACGTCCTGTTCATCGACGAGATCCATCGCCTGTCGCCGGTGGTGGAGGAGATCCTCTACCCGGCGCTGGAGGACTACCAGATCGACCTCATGATCGGCGAGGGCCCCGCGGCCCGCTCGATCAAGCTGGACCTGCAGCCCTTCACGCTGGTGGGCGCCACCACGCGCGCCGGCATGCTGACCAACCCGCTGCGCGACCGCTTCGGCATCGTCGCCCGGCTGGAGTTCTACACGCCCGAGGAACTCACGCGCATCGTGCACCGCAGCGCCGGCCTGCTGCAGGCGCCGATCGACGCCGAGGGCGCGGCCGAGATCGCGAAGCGCTCGCGCGGCACGCCCCGCATCGCCAACCGCCTGCTGCGCCGCGTGCGCGACTACGCCGACGTCAAGGGCACCGGCCGCATCGACCGCGAGATCGCGCAGAAGGCGCTGGCGATGCTGGACGTGGACCCCCAGGGGTTCGACGTCATGGACCGCAAGCTGCTGGAAGCGGTGATCCACCGCTTCGACGGCGGCCCCGTCGGCCTGGACAACGTGGCCGCCTCCATCGGTGAGGAGCGCGACACGATCGAGGACGTGATCGAGCCCTACCTGATCCAGCAGGGCTACCAGCAGCGCACGCCGCGCGGCCGCGTGGCGACCATGGCGGCCTACCGCCACCTGGGGGTGACGCCGCCCCGGCCCGAGGGCGGATTGTTCGACCCCGCCTGAGGACACCATGCGACTGCGCCTGCCTTCCGCTCGCCGCCTCCTGCCGCTGGCGGTGCTGGCAGTGGCGGCGGTCGCGGGCATCGCCTGGTTCGCGCTGCGCGGCACGCCTTCGGAAGCGGTCGCCGCGAGATACGCACCGCTGGTGCGGACCCTGCAGTTCTCGGCGCGCGTGGCGACGCTGTCGCGGGTGGAGGTCGGCAGCACGCTCACGGGGCGGGTCGACCAGGTGCTGGTGCGCGAGGGTGACCAGGTGCGCACGGACCAGCCCTTGCTGAAGCTGGAATCCGAGGAGCTCCAGGCGGCGCTCGCCCAGGCCATCGCCACGGAGAAGCAGGCGGAGGCGACGCTGACCGCCGCGCGCGCCGAACTGAAACGCACCGAAGCGCTGGTGGCCCAGGGTTTCCTCAGCGCCTCGCGCCTGGACGACGCGCGGCGGGCCGTGGAGGTCGCGCAGGCCCAGCGCCAGGCAGGCATCGCCGCCATCGCCGCCGCCCGGGCCCGCCTGACGCAGGCGGTGA
>DASWUI010000594.1:0-3822 GCA_036401715.1 Ramlibacter sp.
AGCACCATCCGCGCGGCTGAGCCTGCCGCGCGTCGGGCACGGGAACGCGCCTGCCGGCCATGGCGTCTATGGCAGCAACCCCGGGCTGCGGCCGCACCGGCCGCACCGGGTCCCAGGAGACCCACCATGCGAAGCTTCCACCCCGCCGTCCTGGCCCTCGCGGCCGCCGCCTTCCTTCCCGTGCATGCCCAGCAGGGGCCCACGGATCCGCAGATCGCGGCCATCGTCGTGACGGCCAACCAGGTGGACATCGAGGCGGGCAAGCTGGCGAAGAGCCGCAGCAAGTCCCAGGACATCCGGCAGTTCGCCCAGCAGATGATCACGGACCACACGGGCGTCAACCAGCAGGCCACCGCGCTGGTGCGCAAGCTCAAGGTCGAGCCCGAGCCCAGCGACACCAGCCGCAACCTGCAGAAGGGCGGCGTCGAGAATCTCGCGCGCCTGGCGAAGCTCCAGGGCAAGGAGTTCGACAAGGCCTACGTCGACCAGGAGGTGAGCTACCACCAGGCGGTGCTGGACGCGATCGACAAGACCCTGCTGCCGGCGGCGCGGAACGGCGAGCTGAAGGGGCTGATCGCCAAGGTGCGGCCGGCGATCGCCGCCCACCTGGACCATGCGAAGCACCTGCAGGCCGCGCTGGACAAGTGACATGCGCGCCCCCCGCATCCTGCTGCTGGCCGGGCTGGGCGCGCTCGCGCTGCCCGCGGCCGCCGCGACCCACACCGTGACCATCGAGGGCATGAAGTTCGTGCCCGAGACGCTCACCGTGAAGAAGGGCGACCGCATCGTCTGGACCAACAAGGACGTCGTCCCGCACACGGCGACGGCGAAGGGCGCCTTCGATTCGCGCTCCATCGCCGCCGGCAAGAGCTGGAGCCACGTGGCGCGCAAGCCGGGCCGCCACGCGTACGTGTGCACCTTCCACCCTGGCATGAAAGCGACTTTGGTGGTGCAATGAACCGCATGAAGCCCCTGCAGACCGACACCTTGCGCCAGGAGCTCGACGATGCGTCGCTGGCGAGCCGCGTGCTCGCGGGCGACGCCGCCGCCTTCGAGCTGGTCATGCGCCGGCACAACCAGCGCCTGTACCGCGTGGCGCGCGCGATGCTGCGCGATGCGGCCGACGCCGAGGACGCGCTGCAGGACGCGTACATCGCGGCCTTCCAGTCCATGGGCAACTTCCGCGGCGAGGCCAGCCTCGCCACCTGGCTGTCGCGCGTGGTGGTCAACCAGTGCCTGGGCCGCCTGCGCCGCCAGGCGCGCCGCGACAACATCGTGCCGATGGTCAGCATGGGTGGCGCGGAGGAACAGGAGCACGCCGCCATGCCAGCAGACGACTCCGAGACACCCGAAAAGGCGCTGGTCCGCGCGGAACTGCGCGCCGTGCTGGAACGCAAGCTCGACGAACTGCCGGAGGCCTTCCGCACCGTGTTCGTGCTGCGCTGCGTGGAGGAACTGAGCGTGGAGGAGACCGCGCGCTGCCTCGACATCCCGGAAGCGACGGTGCGCAGCCGCCACTTCCGCGCGCGCAGCATGCTGCGCGAGTCGCTGGCGCAGGACATCGACGTGGCCGAACGGGACGTGTTCGCGTTCGACGGCGAGCGCTGCGACCGCATCGTGGCGGGGGTGCTGGCGAGGTTGCAGGCAGGCGAACCGCGGCATCCCGACCGCGGCAGACCCCGGTGATCCCCGCCGGCGATCCGCGCGGGAGTTGACGCAGCGCAAGCCGGCGCACCGGCGCGGCGGCCGGCGCGGGGGACCCGTCCCTAGAATTTCCGCATGCCAGGCGCCCTGCCTGGCGCAAGGAGCTACCGTGTTTCGTCCCCTCGTGATCGCTGTCGCCGCGCTGGCCGTGCTGGGCGGCTGCGCGAAGAAAGAATCCGACGCCGCCGCGGGCGCGCCCTCCGGTCCCCAGGCGGTGAACACCGCCGCGGCGGGCGCCGCCGGGAGCAAGGCCGGCCAGCCGAACGACATCTTCTCGGCCGCCCCCGCGCAGCAGGTGCCGGCGCGCAACGTCGGCAAGGTCCTCCAGTCGCAGAACGGCGGCGGCTACACCTATGCCGAAGTGCAGACCGCCGCCGGGCAGAAGGTCTGGATCGCCGGTTCGCAGATCGAGGTCAAGCCCGGCACCGAGGTGCAGTGGGGCAACTACGCGCTGATGCGCAACTTCGAGGCCAAGTCCCTCGGCGGCCGCAACTTCCCCGAGATCCTGTTCGTGGACCGCTGGGGCCCGGTGGGCCAGGTGGCCAAGGCGGTCGCGCCGCACGGCACCTTCCCCAATCCGCAGGCCGCCGGCGACGCCGGCGCCGGTCCCAGCGCGGGCGGCACCGTCAAGAGCGTCACCAACGCCGGCGGCTACAGCTACATCGAGGTGGACCAGGGCGGGCAGACCGTCTGGGTCGCCGCCACCGAGACGCCGGTGAAGAAGGGCGACAAGGTGGAGTGGCAGGGCGCCAGCCAGATGAGCAACTTCACCGCGCGCTCGATCGGCCGCACCTTCGAGAAGATCCTGTTCGTGCAGTCCGTCGCCGTCAGGTAGGCGGGCGGAAGCGCGTCAGCTCGCGGCGCGCGAAATCGATGAAGGCCCGGGTGCGCGCCGGCAGCAGGCGCGCATGCGGGTACACGATGCTGATCGGCCGCGGCGGCAGCTCGAACTCCTCCAGCACCACGCGCAGCTTCTTCCGCGCCAGCAGCGGCTCCACCTGGTAGGAAAAGAACATCCCGAAGCCCGCGCCTTCGGCGCAGGCCTGCACCGCGGGCCAGATGTGGTTGAACTCGAGGTTGCCCGTCACCGGCACCTGGAAGACGCGGCCGTTCTCCTGGAAGTCGCCCCAGGCCGGGCGCGGCGACAGGATGCGGATGCAGTTCATGCGCAGGAGGTCGCGCGGATGCTGCGGGATGCCGTCGCGGCGCAGCAGGGCGGGGGTGGCCACCACCACGCGGCGCACCTGACCGAGCGGCTGCGCCACCAGCGAGGAGTCCTCCATCCGCCCGATGCGGATGCCCAGGTCCAGCCCTTCCTCCAGCAGGTTCACCACCCGGTCCAGCAGCAGCAGCCGGCAGCGCATGCCCGCGTGCTGGTGCACGAAGCGCGTCACCAGCGGCGCCACGTACATCTGCCCGAACAGCACCGGCGCGGTGACGTGCAGCTGGCCGCTGGGCGTGGCCGCGCCCGCGCTCAGCGCCGCCTCCGCCTCCTCCAGGGCCGACAGCACCTGCCGCGAGCGCTCCAGGTGCTGCCGGCCTTCGTCGGTGAGCGTGATGCGCCGGGTGGTGCGGTGGAACAGCCGCACGCCGAGCGCGCGCTCGTAGGCGGCCAGCGAGCGCACCACGGCGGGCAGGGAGGCGCCCAGTTCGCGCGCGGCGGCCGTGAGGCTGCCCGCTTCGGCGATCCGCACGAAGGTCTGCATGGCCCGGAACTTGTCCATGGGCGCCATTATTGCTGCGTGGCGCGCAGCAGTCCTGTGCGCCGCGCGGCATTTATTCAGCGCGGCGCAGCAAACAGAATCGGCCCGTTCCAACCCACCGAGGCCAATGCCATGACCCCCACCCGTCCCGAAAAACCCATCCTCGTGTACCGCATGGCGCTGTCCGGCCACTGCCACCGCGTGGAGCTGTTCCTGTCCCTGCTGGGCCTGCCGCACACGCTGGTCGACGTCGACCTGGCCGCGGGCGAGCACAAGCGGCCGGAGTTCCTGGCGCGCAACGCCTTCGGCCAGGTGCCGGTGATCGAGGACGGGGAGGTGACGCTGGCGGATTCCAACGCCATCCTGGTGTACCTGGAGGGGCGCTACGCGCCCGGCCGCTGGCTGCCGCGCGACC
>DASWUI010000595.1:0-5673 GCA_036401715.1 Ramlibacter sp.
GGGCGCTGGGCAGCGGACAGCTCGTGCGCGTGCTGCCCGGCTACGCCATGGTGGATGCGGACATCCACTGGCTGGCCCCGCACACGGCCAGCACGCCCAAGCGCATCCGGCTGCTGGTGGACTTCCTCGCCGAGCGCTTCCGCGGCGAGCCCTGGAAGCTCAGCCCTTCGGCTGCCGCACGACCAGGCTCACGCCCGCGGCGGTGAGCGCCATGCCGGCCACGATCAGCACGGTGATCGGCTCGCCGAACAGCACCCAGGCCATCAGCGCCGTGGTCGGCGGCACCAGGTACATCAGGCTGGTCACCGTGGTGGCCGCGCCGCGCTGGATCAGCAGGTACAGCAGCGAACTGCCGCCCAGCGTGAGGCCCAGCACCGACCAGGCGACGGCGCCGGCGAGCTCCCGGTTCAGCGCGCCGTCGGCCTGCACCCAGCGCATCGCTTCGGCTTCCAGCAGCGCCAGCGGCATCGTGACAACGAAGGCGGCCGCGAGCTGCACCAGGTTGGCCGTCCGCACGTCGCAGGGCTGCACGAAGCGCTTCTGGTAGAGCGTGCCGGCGGTGATGGACAGCAGCGCGATGAACGCGAAGGTGAGGTTCAGCGGCCCGACCTCGCCGAGCCCCAGCTTCTGCCAGACGACCAGGACCAGGCCGGCCAGTCCCAGCCCCAGGCCGGCCCACTGGCGCCTGGACACCTGGCCGCCCCACAGCGAGATCCATACCGCCGTGAGCACCGGCTGCAGGCCCACCAAAAGCGCGGCCAGGCCCGCCCCCATGCCGGCCTTCACCGCCGCCCAGACCCCGCCCAGGTAGCCGCCGTGCATCAGGATGCCGGTGGCCGCCAGGTGCGCCAGCTGCCGGCCGTTGCGCGGCCACGCGGCCCGCGCGAGCAGCGCCCAGGCCAGGAAGGCCGCGACCGACAGCGCATAGCGCAGCGCGAGGAACTTCATGGGCGGCGCGTGCGGCATGCCGTAGCGCGCGACGATGAAACCGGTGCTCCAGATCAGGACGAACACGACGGGCATGGCCCGCACCAGCGGGTCGCCCCGGGCAGCGGCGCTCATCGGCTTACTTCTTCACCCGGCGCCGGATCTCCGGCAGCGCCTTTTGCAGGTAGTAGATCATCGACCAGACGGTGAGGATGGCCGACAGCCAGATCAGCCAGGTGCCCCATTGCAGCGTGTCGATCGCGCCGAACAGCATGCCGTCGAACAGCAGGAAGGGGATCGCCACCATCTGCACGGTGGTCTTGACCTTGCCCAGCATGTGCACCGCCACGCTCTTGGAGGCGCCGATCTGCGCCATCCACTCGCGCAGCGCCGAGATCGCGATCTCGCGGCCGATGATGATCAGAGCCACGAACACGTCCGCGCGCTTGAGGTGCACCAGCACCAGCAGCGCCGCGCACACCAGGAACTTGTCGGCCACCGGGTCCAGGAACGCGCCGAAGGACGAAGTCTGGTTCAACTTGCGCGCGAGGTAGCCGTCCAGCCAGTCGGTCGCCGCGAACACGATGAACATCGTGGTGGCGATGAGGTTCTGCAGCCTGTGCTCCAGCCCGATGTAGAAGACCCCCACCAGCAGCGGAATGGCAATGATGCGCGTCCAGGTGAGGAGGGTCGGGACCGTGAAGAACATGGGGCGATTCTGGCATGAGCGGCGATGGCGGCCTTTCGCCCTCGTCGTCATTCCCGCGCAGGCGGGAATCCAGGCTTCCGTGTTCGGGCTGCCGCGCAGCGGCAGTTCGTGATGCCTTGGGTCCCCGCCTCCGCGGGGATGACGAAGTCAATGCAGCGCGCGGTAGATCTGTTCCGCCAGGTCCCGCGAGATCCCTTCCACCGTGGCGATGTCCTCCACGCTGGCCGCCGCCACGCCGCGCACGCCGCCGAAGCGCTGCAGCAGGCGCGCGCGCTTCTTCGCGCCCACGCCGGGGATCTCCTCCAGCTGGCTGCCGCCCACGCGCACGCGGGCCCGCCGCGCCCGCATGCCGGTGATGGCGAAGCGGTGCGCCTCGTCGCGGATCTGCGCCACCAGCATCAGCGCGGCCGATTCGCGCCCCAGGTAGACCTTCTCGCGGCCGTCGGCGAACACCAGTTCCTCCAGGCCCACCTTGCGGCCCTCGCCCTTCTCGACGCCGACGATGACCGACAGGTCCAGCCCCAGCTCCGCGAACACCTCGCGGGCCATGCTCACCTGGCCCCGGCCGCCGTCGACCAGCACCAGGTCCGGCAGCCGCAGGGCACTGCCGCCGCCGCCGGGCTTCTCGCGCCTGGGCTTCTCCGCAGCTGCGGGCTCGGCCACCGCCTGCTCCGGGGCCTCTCCGGCCGCGCCTTTCGCCGGCGATTCCGCCTGCGGCCCGTCCGGCGGCGTCGCATCCGGCGTGTCGCGCCCCGCCTGCGCCAGGCGCGCATAGCGGCGCGTCAGGACCTGCCGCATCGCCGCGTAGTCGTCGCCGGGCGTGATGCCCTCGATGTTGTAGCGGCGGTACTCCTTGTTGTGCATCTGGTGGTGGTGGAACACCACGCAGGAGGCCTGCGTGGCCTCGCCCGCGGTGTGCGAGATGTCGAAGCACTCGATGCGGAAGGTGTCCAGGTTGTCCGGCGCGAGGTCCAGCGCCTCCACCAGCGCGCGCGTGCGGGCCTGCTGCGAGCCCTCCTCGGCCAGCAGCCGCGCCAGCTGCAGCTGCGCGTTCTTCTCCGCCATCTCCAGCCAGAGCCGCCGCTGGCCGCGCGGGTTGTGCACGGCGGTGATGCGGCCGCCCGCCTGCTGCGACAGCGCTTCCACCAGCTGCGGGTCCACCGGGTGGCTGGTGATCAGGGCCGAGGGAACCGGCACGCCGATGTAGTGCTGCGCGATGAACGCTTCCAGCACCTGCACCTCCACCGGTTGCGCCTTCACCGCGTCCGCGGCGTCGTCGAACTCCTGCACCGCCGTGGCGTCCTCCACGTGGCTGGGGAAGTAGGCGCGGTCGCCCAGGTGCCGCCCGCCACGCACCATCGCCAGGTTGACGCAGGCCTTGCCGCCCTGCACCTGCACGGCCAGGATGTCGACGTCCTTGTCCGAGGCCGTCTCCACCGACTGCTGGTGCAGCACCTTGGACAGCGCGCCCATCTGGTTGCGCAGTTCCGCGGCCTGCTCGAACTCCAGCCGCTCGGCATGCGCCATCATGCGCTGCTCCAGCGCCTGCAGCACGGCCTGCGTGTCGCCGCGCAGGAAGGCCTCCGCGTTCTCCACGTCGTGCTGGTAGTCCCCGGGCGAGACCAGGTTCACGCAGGGGCCCGAGCAGCGCTTGATCTGGTACAGCAGGCAAGGCCGCGTGCGATTGGCGAACACCGTGTCCTCGCAGGTGCGCAGGCGGAACACCTTCTGCAGCAGCTGGATGGATTCCTTCACCGCCCAGGCGCTCGGATAGGGGCCGAAGTAGCGGTGCTTGCGGTCCACGGCGCCGCGGTAATAGGCCACGCGCGGGAACACGGCAGCCGCGGGCATGCCGCCGTCGCGGCCGGCGAAGCCCTGCTTGTCGGGCGCGCCGGTGATCTTCAGGTAGGGGTAGCTCTTGTCGTCGCGGAACAGGATGTTGTAGCGCGGCGCCAGGGTCTTGATCAGGTTGTTCTCGAGCAGCAGCGCCTCCGCTTCCGAGCGCACCACCGTGGTCTCGAGCCGCGCGATCTTGCCCACCATGTGGCCGATGCGGGTGCCGCCGTGGTTCTTCTGGAAGTAGCTGGAGACGCGCTTCTTCAGGTTGCGGGCCTTGCCCACGTAGAGCACGCCCCCGTCCTCGTCGTAGTAGCGGTACACGCCGGGCAGCGCCGGCAGCGCCGCGACCTGCGCGAGGATTTCTTCCGAATGCATCCCCGTATTATCCGAGCGGCATGCGCTGGGACATTTTCTGCAGGGTGATCGACAACCACGGCGACGCGGGCGTCTGCTGGCGCGTGGCCGCGGAGCTCGCCGCGCGCGGGGAGCGGGTCCGCCTGTGGATCGACGACCCCTCGCCGCTGGCGTGGATGGCGCCGCAAGGCGCGCCCGGGGTGGAAGTCGTGCCCTGGACCGAGCCGGCGCCCGACCTCGTGCCGGGCGGGGCCGTGGTCGAGGCCTTCGGCTGCGATCCACCCGAGGCTTTCGTCGCCCGCATGGCGGCGGCACCGGCGCGCCCCGCATGGCTCAACCTGGAATACCTTTCCGCGGAGGCCTACGTGGAGCGCAGCCACGGGCTGCCGTCCCCGGTGATGCACGGCCCGGGCAAGGGTTTCACCAAGTACTTCGTCTATCCGGGCTTCACCGCCCGCACGGGCGGGCTGCTGCGCGAGCTGGAGCTGCCCGCGCGCCGGGCCGCCTTCGACCGGGCGGCCTGGCTGCGCGGCCACGGCATCGCCGACCCGGGGGCCCAGGTCATCAGCCTGTTCTGCTACGAGCCGGCCGCCCTGCCCCAGCTGCTGGCGCAGCTGGCCGCAGGCCCCCGCGCCACGCACCTGCTGGTCACCGCCGGCCGCGCCACGGCCGCCGTGCGCGCGCTGGGGGCCACGTCCTCCGGGCACCTGCGACTGCACGAGCTGCCGCTGCTGAGCCAGCGCGAATACGACCACCTGCTGTGGTCCTGCGACCTGAACTTCGTGCGGGGCGAGGATTCCTGCGTGCGCGGCGTGCTGGCCGGCGCGCCCCTCGTGTGGCAGATCTATCCGCAGGAGGACGCCGCCCACCACGCCAAGCTCGACGCTTTCCTGCGCTGGCTGCAGCCCACGGCGGACCTGCGCGACTTTTTCCTGGCGTGGAACGGGGTCACGGACGGGCCGCTGCCGCCCCTGGACATCCCGGGCTGGCGGGCCGCCGCGCGCAGCGCCTTTGACCGGGCGCAAGCATTGCCCGAGCTGGCCACCGAGCTTCTGCGCTTTGCAGCCGGGCAGGCTAGAATATAGAGCTTTGCGCTTTCGGCCACGGCCTGCAAGCGCACCCATCTTGCCGCCACCCGCAGGCCACCTTGCGCGCAACGGCTCCAAGACGGCCCCAGTGGGCCGGGCCTCTACCGAAGACACCGTATGAAAATCGCTCAAGAAATCCGCGCCGGCAACGTGATCATGCACAGCGGGCAGCCCTGGGTCGTGCTGAAGACCGAATACTCCCGCGGCGGCCGCAACGCGGCCACCGTGCGCATGAAGCTCAAGTCGCTGCTGAACAACCAGGGCACGGAAACCGTGTTCAAGGCGGACGACAAGATGGACCAGATCATCCTGGACAAGAAGGAGTGCACCTACTCCTACTTCGCCGACCCCATGTACGTCTGGATGGACGCCGACTACAACCAGTACGAGGTCGAGAAGGAGAACATGGGCGACGCCCTGAACTACCTGGAAGACGGCATGCCCGCCGAAGTGGTGTTCTACGAAGGCAAGGCCATTTCCGTGGAAATCCCGACCAGCGTCGAGCGCGAGATCACCTGGACCGAGCCGGCCGTCAAGGGCGACACCTCCGGCAAGGTGCTCAAGCCCGCCAAGCTGGCCACCGGCTACGAGATCGGCGTGCCGATCTTCGTCGCCCAGGGCGACAAGGTCGAGATCGACACGCGCACGGGCGAGTACCGCCGCCGCGTCTGAGGCGCCACAATCCCCGAAGAGGCTCCGCAAGGAGCCTTTTTCTTTGGCCATGGACTTCGAGCCCTCTCGCATCGCCGCTCCGTT
>DASWUI010000596.1:0-25538 GCA_036401715.1 Ramlibacter sp.
CGGGCTCGGGTTCGAACGCCGCGTCGCGGTGCGCTTCCTGCGCGAGGGGCGCATGCAGAGCCTGCTGATCATCGTCGGCGTCGCCGCCGGCGTCGCGGTGGTGGCCTACATCTCGGCGCTGATCAGCGGCCTGCAGGGCAACACGCTGGCCAAGACGCTGGGCGCGCAGCCGCACGTGACCATCGCCGCGCCCGACGACGTGGTCGCCCCGGCCATGGAGGTCCCGGGCGGCCAGCGTTCCATCACGGACACCCAGCCGCGCGCGCAGCGGCTGCGCTCGGTGGCGAACTGGCAGGCGCTGGTGCCGCTGCTGGAGGCGCATCCGGCCATCGCCGCGGTCTCGCCGATCGTGTCGGGTTCCGGCCTGGCCCTGCGCGGCGAGGCGACGCAGGCGATCGCGCTGCTGGGCGTGGAGCTGGATCGCTACGACCGCATCGTCGGCCTGCGCGGCAAGGTGGTCGCCGGCGAGGCGCGGCTCGGGCCGGGCGAGGCGATCATCGGCAGCGAACTGGCCCACGACCTCGGCGTGCGCCCGGGCGACCGCGTGAGCGTGCAGACCGGCAGCGTGACCGACCCGATGCGGGTCACCGCGATCGTGGACCTGGGCGTGAAGGACCTCAATCGCCGCACCGTGCTCGTGCCGCTGCGCTCCGCCCAGAACATGCTGGGCCTGCCCGGCGGCGCCACCGGTATCGACCTGGGCCTGCGCGACGTGTGGGCCGCGCAGGCGCTGGCGGAGGAGCTGCGGCGGCAGCTGCCCTACCAGGTGGAGAGCTGGCAGGAAAGCAACGTGCAGCTGGTCACGGCGCTCAACGCGCAGTCGGTCAGCACCATGCTGATCCGGCTGGTGGTGGTCATCGTGGTGGTGCTGGGGATCGCGAGCGTGCTGGTCGTGTCGGTCGTGCAGAAGCAGCGCGAGATCGGCATCCTGCGCGCCATGGGCGCCACCCGCGGCCAGGTGCTGCGGGTGTTCCTGCTGCAGGGCGCCGTGGTCGGCGCGGCCGGGGCCGTGCTGGGCCTGCTGCTCGCGCGGCTGATGATCTTCCTGTTCACGCACTTCGTGCGCGGCAGCGACGGCCAGCCGCTGTTCGTGATCGGGCTGCCGTGGTCGCGGGCGCTGCAGCTGGCCGTGCTGGCGGTCGTGTGCGGCGTGCTGGCGGCCATCCTGCCTGCCCGCCGCGCGGCGGCGATGGACCCGGCGCAGGCGATCCGCATATGAGCGAGGAGCTGGTCGCGCTCGCGGACGTGCGCAAGAGCTACAACATCGGGTTGCCGAACGAGGCGGAGGTGCTGCACGGGCTGGCCCTGCGCGTCACCTCCGGCGAGTTCGTCGCGCTGATGGGGCCGTCGGGATCGGGCAAGAGCACGCTGCTGAACATCCTGGGCCTGCTGGAGCGCATGACCTCCGGCAGCTACCGCCTGCAGGGCGAGGAGGTCGGCGGCCTGGACGACGCGCAGCTCACCTTGCGCCGCCGGCGCACGCTCGGTTTCGTGTTCCAGTTCCACCACCTGCTGCCGGCGTTCACGGCGCTGGAGAACGTGACGCTGCCGATCCTGATGAGCGAGGGGCGGGTGCCCGCCGCCCAGCGCGAACGCGCGCGCGAACTGCTGGCCGCGGTGGGGCTGGCCGCGGCGATGGACAAGAAGCCTTCGGAGCTGTCGGGCGGCATGCAGCAGCGGGTGGCCATCGCCCGTTCGCTGGTGCTGCAGCCGGCGCTGGTGCTGGCCGACGAACCCACCGGCAATCTCGACACGGCGTCCTCCGACGAGGTGTTCACGCACCTGCGCCGCATCCACCGCGAACGCGGCACCTCGTTCGTCATCGTGACGCATGACCCGCGGCTGGGGCTGCGCTGCGACCGGATGGTGGAACTGATCGACGGGCGGATTGCGCGGGATGAGGCGGTGGTGCGGGGCTGACCGGATTGCGGGTCGAGCCCGCAATGACATGCGGAAGCCGCCCGCAGACGCTAGGCTGTACGCGCGGCCGGAGACCGCGCGTACTGCAGGCTGTCCTGCGCCGCCGCCGGCCGGCTGTTGCGGACGATCAGCACCTGCGCCGCGTAATAGGTCGCCAGCACCCAGAACTGCGCCATCGGCAGCGGCTGCGCGAAGCGGTTGATCGCCAGCAGCGCGTCGCTGAGCATGAAGAAGGCCGCGCCCACCGCGACGCCGAGCGAAGCCGCGTCGCGCAGCACCACGGCCCGCCCGATCGCCTGCGCCGCCATCAGCGCGATGACCAGCGCGTACGCGGCCACGGCCACCTTCAGCACGGGGCCCAGGTGCGGGAACAGGATCGCGTACATGACCGCGGCCGCGGCCAGCGTCGCCAGCAGCGCCCGGCCGCTGGGGAACCAGCGCACCCCCTGGCGGAACAGCGCGAGGTAGCACAGGTGCGCGGCCAGGAAGCTCACCAGGCCGGGCAGGAAGTAGCCCGGGAACATCAGGAACACGTCGCCCGCCAGGCACAGCGCCAGCGCCGCAAGCAGCTTCAGGTCGAAGGCGCGCTCCGTGCGCAGCCAGCCGGGCCGGGTCGCGACCAGGGCGATCGCCAGCGCCAGCGCCATCGGCTTGAACACGCGGTGCGGCTCGAGCCAGCCCTGGGCCGCCGTGGCCGTCGCGAGCGCGGCCGCTTCGACCAGCAGCACTTCCAGCATGCGCACGCGTCCCTGCATCGCCGCACCCACCGCCCAAAGCGCGGCGGTGAGCGCCGCCAGCCAGACCGCGGACTGCGACACCGGCAGCCGGTCGGCGTGCCAGAGGAACAGGGCCACGCCGCCCAGGATCGCCACGAACTGCACCCCGGTGAACCAGGACAGCGCGCGGGTCATCGGCGGGTGGTAGCGCGTGATGCGCTCCATGCTGAACGCCGGCCGCGGAAAGCGTTGCGCCACGTCGGCGGGCCGCCACCCCGGCGGCTTGAACCACACGCGCAGCTTGTCGCCCCAGGAGCGCGCATGCCAGCTGTCCCTGGCGAGCGCCCAGTACACCTCGAAGTTGGACCACAGCGGATCCCAGCTTTCCAGCGGCGAGCGCGTGCCGTACACGCACTTCTCGCCTTCCTCCCGGAAGCTGCCGAACAGGCGGTCCCACACGATCAGGATGCCGCCGTAGTTGCGGTCGAGGTAGCCGTCGTTCACCGCGTGGTGCACGCGGTGGTTGGAAGGCGAGCAGAACCAGCGGTCGAACCAGCCGAGCTTGCCCACGTGCTCGGTGTGCACCCAGTACTGGTACAGCAGGTCGACCAGGGCCACCACCGCGAACACCTTGGGCGGCACGCCGGCGATGGCCATGGGCAGGTAGAAGATCCACCCGAGCAGCGCGCCCGAGCTGGTCTGGCGCAGCGCGGTCGAGAGGTTGTAGTCCTGGCTCTGGTGGTGCACCACGTGCGCCGCCCAGAACACCGCCACCTCGTGGCCGGCGCGGTGCAGCCAGTAGTAGCACAAGTCGTAGAACACCAGCGCCAGCAGCCAGCCCGCGGGCGAGGTCCAGAAGGCATCGGCGTGCCAGAAGGAGACCCAGGAGAACACCGCGGTGTAGATGCCGACGCGGAACAGGCGCGTGAGCACCGCGCTGATCTGGCTCAGCATGCCCAGCGAGATGCTGTTGATCGCGTCGTTCAGGCGGTAGGTGTCGCGGCCGCGCCAGCGCCCATACGCGTATTCGACCGCGATCAGCAGGAAGAACACGGGCGTCGCCAGGACGATGACCTGGCTGGGGGACAGTTCCATCCCCCGATTGTCCGGCTGCTCAGGTCAGCGCGCCTCTGGCATCAACCCGGATGATCTTCTCCACCCGGCCGTGCTGCAGGCCGCCCGCGACGCCCACCAGGTGGTTGTGCAGGTTCACCGTGGGGTCGCAGTGCCCGGGGATCAGCCAGACGACTTCGTCCAGCCGCGGCACGCGCTGGTTGCCGGCCGCCGGCTTGAGGATGCCGTGCTCGTCGCCGCCGTTGAGGTACTCGAGCTCCCCGGTGGGTTCCGTCACCAGCACCCTGGGCAGGCCCGAATCGATCGCGTGGCTCTTGTGCCCGGCATCGCACACGGCATGCAGCAGGCCCGAGCTCATGACCTGCGACTTCACGAACAGCGCGTGCTCGAACACCGGCTGCGCCGGGTCGCGCTCGTTGGCCGCGTAGTCGGCGTCCATGAACAGGAAGGAGCCGGCCTGCAGCTCGCCGTAGGCGCCGCTCGCGGCCTCGCACACCAGGCTGCCGGTGCCGGCGCCGGTCACCAGCGGCACGGGCACGCCGTCGCCTTCGATCATCTTCCTGGTGAACAGCACGTCCTGCACCGCCGCCGTGATCGCGTCGCGCCGGGCTTGCGGCGTGCGCAGGTGCTGCGCCTTGCCGTGGTAGGCCTGCAGGCCGGCAAAGCGCAGCGGCGGGTGCCGGCGGATCTCGTGGACGAGTTCGGCGGCGGTGCGGCCCGGCCGCACGCCGCAGCGGCCCTGGCCGACGTCGATCTCGACGAACACGTCGATGATGGCGGGGGCGCCGCCCTGCCGGCGGTCGTCCATGGCATTGGCCAGGCGGCGGATGCCTTCGATGCTGTCCACCGCGATGGCCAGCTGGCCGCGTTCGGCGGCGAGCTGGTGGGCGAGGTCGGCCACCCGCGCCAGCTTGGCCGGCGCCACCACCTCGTTGCTGATGTAGATGTCGTGCACGCCGCCGGCGAACATCGCTTCGGCCTCGCTGGTCTTCTGCACGCACACGCCGACGGCCCCGGCCTGCATTTGCAGCTTGGCGATGGCCGAGCTCTTGTGCATCTTGGCGTGCGGGCGCCAGCGCAGGTTGCGCCGCCGGGCGAAGTCGGCCATGCGGTGCAGGTTGCGCTGCATCGCGTCGAGGTCGACCACGAGGGCGGGGGTGTCGATGGCGCTGGCGGGTTGGCCGATCAGGCGCCTGAGGTCCTCAGAAAGAGGAGTTTTCGTCGAAGGATGCATGTTCCAGGTGCTGCGTGTCCGACCAGCCCACGAGCGTGAAGCCTTCGGGCGTCCACAGCAACCGGTTGATCGCGCCATTGGGCAGTTGCCAGGTGCGCGGCGAATTCACTTCCTGCCCGGTGGCGATGCGGTACAGGGTGTCCAGCACGCCGCCGTGGGCCACCACGGCGATCTGCTCGCCGTAGTGCCGGGCGGCGAGGTCGGCCACCGTGCGGGAGACCCGCTCCCGCAGCTGCAGCAGCGACTCCCCGCCCTCGGGCGGCTCCCACTCGGGGATGCGCTTCTTCCAGTTGTGGGCGTGGTCGGGCCAGTTGGTGTGGATCTCGTCGAAGGTCTTGCCCTCGAACATGCCGAAGCGGCGCTCCCGCAGGCCGGGGTGGGCCACCACCGGGATGCCGGCGGCTTCGCCGATGGCGCGCGCGGTCTCGTGCGCCCGGCCGAGGTCGCTGGAGTAGATGGCGCTGAGCTGCTCGGCGGAGAGGGCCTGGCCCACCCGCCGGGCCTGCCATCGCCCGGTGTCGTTCAGCTGGATGTCGAGCTGGCCCTGGATGCGTGCGTCCACGTTCCAGGCCGTCTCGCCATGCCGCACGGCAATGATGCGAGTGGCTTCCATGCGCCCCATTGTATGGAGCGCCTCGCGGAAACCAAACCGGATTTTTTGCGCCGCGTCAGGACTTGCGGCCGATCTGGACGTCCACCCGGCGCGGCCCGGGGGGCGGAGTGGGGAAGCCCTGCATGGCGGCGTCGAACATCGCCGGGAGCACCGCGTTGTTGTCGAGCAAGGGCCCGTCGCTCACGGCGTGGGTCTCGTACACCACCCGGTTGGTGGCCAGTTCGCGGATGATCACGCTCACTTCGCGGTGGAACCAGTAGGAATCGGCGTAAGGCCAGGGACCGCCAACCCCCAGCCCGATGTGCCGGCCGCTCAGGCCGATGTTCCAGCCGCCCCAGCCCCAGGGTCCCCAGGGGCCCCAGGGGTCGGCATAGGGCGACAGGGAGCGGACCGTCCGGGCCGAGACCTGCACGCTGTAACGCGGCGCCGCGTCGTCCCGGCGCAGGCCGGCCCGGTGCAGGGCAGGGTCGGCCAGCGCCTCCAGCGCCTGCTGGGCGGGGTCCACCTGCTGGGATAGGGAGCGCTCGAAGCGGTAGCTCGGCTGGGCCGGCATCCCCTGCAGCTGGGAGAAGGACTGGACCTGGTTGTCCAGCCTGTAAGTGCTGGCGCAACCGGTCAAGACGAGGGCCGCCACCGCGCCGGCGGCCAGGAAACGCAGCAATCGCAGCATCACACCTCCCAACAGGCGCCGGGGCGCCTCACAGCTTGATCACCTGCAGCGCGGGCAGCGCGCCCGCGACCGGGAATTCCTCGTGGTCGAATGCCAGGTCGCCGTCCGGATTGGCCACACCGCTGACAGTGAGATTCCGGAAATCGTAGAGCGTTCCGTCGGCCAGGTGGGACGGCACCACGTTCTGCAAGGCGTGCAGCATGTTGTCCAGGCGGCCGGGAAACCGCTTGTCCCACTCCTTCAGCATGGCACCCACCTGCTTGCGCTGCAGGTTTTCCTGGCTGCCGCACAGGGTGCAGGGGATGATCGGGAAGGCGCGCACCTCCGCCCAGCGCACCAGGTCCTTCTCGTTCACGTAGGCCAGCGGGCGGATCACCATGTGCCGGCCGTCGTCGGACACCAGCTTGGGGGGCATGCCCTTGAGCTTGCCGCCGAAGAACATGTTCAGGAACAGCGTCTGCAGCATGTCGTCGCGGTGGTGCCCCAGGGCGATCCTGGTCGCGCCCAGTTCGTCGGCCACCCGGTACAGGATCCCGCGGCGCAGCCGGCTGCACAGGCTGCACATGGTCTTGCCCTCGGGGATCTTGTCCTTGACGATCGAATAGGTGTCCTGCTCCTCGATGTGGAAGGGCACGCCCAGGCTTTTCAGGTACTCCGGCAGCACGTGCTCCGGGAAGCCGGGCTGCTTCTGGTCGAGGTTGACTGCGACGATGTCGAAGCTGACCGGGGCGCGCTTCTGCAGCTTCAGGAGGATGTCCAGCAGGGCGTAGCTGTCCTTGCCGCCGGACAGGCAGACCATGACCTTGTCGCCCTCCTGGACCATGTTGTAGTCGCCTATGGCCTGGCCGACCAGGCGGCACAGGCGCTTTTCGAGCTTGTGGTTCTCGCGCTCGATGCGGCGGTCGGGCTCCGAAGGGGAGGGGTCGTTCTCGATCCAGACGGCACTCATGCCGCCATTTTCGCATTGCGGCACGGAGCGTGCCGGCGGGGCTGTTCGCGTCGCAAGGAGCGCGCACCAGGGGATCCAGGGCTGCCACGGAGGCCCTGGATCCCGCGTCGCGAGGACGCTTACTTCACGGAAGTGCTGCCGCCCGCGCTGCCGGCCGCACCGGCGCCGAGCTCGGTGGTCGCCTTCTTCTTGCCCTTGGCGGCCTTGGTCTTCTTCGCTTCGGCGGCCGCCTCGGTCTTGACGGCGGCGTCGGCCTTCACGCCGGCCTCGGTCTTCGCGCCGTTTTCCGCGGCCGGCGCGGGCAGTTCGACGCTGGCACCGGTGCCGACGCCGGTGGTGGCCGAGCCCTGGCCCAGGGCGGGCGCGGGCAGCGTGACCGTTGCGCCGGTGCCGGCCTGGGCACCGGTGCCCAGGCTGACCTGCGCGAAGGAAGCGGAAGCCGCGGCGAGCGCGGCAGTGAAGGTGAGGATGGTTTTCTTCAAACGATGGTCCTTGATCCACGGAGTGGTTGTTGAAAGGACCGCCTGTGTACCCCGGCATGCGGCGCGGGTCGTAACGGGCGTTGTCGCAGCCGCGGGGGCGTCGGGACGTTTGCGCGCGTTTGTTGCAGTTGCCGGCAGCACCGACACATCATCGCAAGCCGCGTAGCGCGACCGTGTACGGTTGACACGCCTTTGCAGGGCAGCGGCTAGCGGGCCGCGGCCGGCGCGGCGCGCGGCATGCCGGGGAAGGTGGCGATGGCCTGGAGCCCGCCGAGCCGCCCGGAGGCGAGCGCACGCAGCGTGGCGCCGTGCGCGGCGGCGATGCGCTGCATGATCGACCAGCCCAGTCCGCTGCCGGCCGCGTCGTTGCCCGTGACCCGGAAGAAGCGCTGCCCGAGCCGGGACAGGCTGTCCGGCGACAGCCCCGGGCCGCTGTCGTCCACCGACAGCACGACGCCCCCGCCGCTGCCTTCCACGCGCACGTCGATCCGCGCCCCCGGCGGGCTGTAGCGCACCGCGTTGTCCACCAGGTTGCGCACCAGCACGGCCAGCAGGGTCTCGTCGCCGCGGACGGTGCAGCCCGGCGCGGCATGCAGTTCCAGCACCTGCTGCTTCTGCAGGCTGGCCGGGGCCAGTTCCGCGATCACGCGCTGCACCACCTGGCCCAGGTCGACGCGGTCCTGGGGCACCGCCCCTTCCGCCTCCAGCCGCGACAGCGTCAGCAGCTGCTCCACCAGTCGCGTGGCGCGGTCGCAGCCGGCCAGCGTCGCCTCCAGCGCATGCCGGCGCTGCGCCTCGTCGCCGGCACCGAGGGCCACCTGCGCCTGCGTGCGGATCGCCGCGATCGGCGTGCGCAGCTCGTGCGCGGCGTCGCCGGTGAAGCGGCGCTCGCCTTCCAGCAGCCCGCCGATGCGCGCGAACAGGGCGTTCAGCGCGTCCAGCATCGGCTGCATTTCCGAGGGCGCGTCGGCCACCCGCACCGGCTGCAGGTCCCCGGCCTGGCGCGCGGCGAGCGTGCCGCCCAGCGCACGCAGCGGGCGCACGCCCTGCCGCACCGCCCACCAGCCGGCCAGGGCCAGCAGGGGCAGGGCGAAGACGACCGGCCACATGGTGCTGCGCAGGACGGCCCACAGGATCGAGCCGCGCGAACGCTCGTGCTCGCCGACGAACACCTGCACGTCCTTTTCGGCGCCGCGCGTGGCGAACACCCGCCAGCGTTCGCCGTTCATCACGATGGTGTGGAAGCCCTGCAGCTTGCGGCCGCCGGTCACCATCGGCGCGGCCGGCGCGTTGGCCGACCGCATCGCCAGCCGGCCCTCGTGGAACACCTGGAAGACGACCCGGGGCGCGTAGCGATGCAGGGTCGGCGCGTCGATGCGCTCGTCGTCGTCGTGCTCGTTGGCCTGTTGCGCCACCAGCAGCGCGGCCGCCTGCGCCAGGTGGCCGTCCAGCAGTTCGTCCAGCTCGTGGCGCACGTCGCGCCAGGTCATCACGGCGGTCGCGAGCCAGACGCCCAGCGAGGTGGCCAGCACCAGCAGCAGCAGGCGGCCCTGCAGCGAGGCCGGGCGCCTCAGCACGCGGGCGCCTCGCGCAGCAGCGTGTAGCCCACGCCGCGCACGGTGTGGATGCGGTCGGCGCCGAGCTTGCGGCGCAGGTGGTGGACGTGCACTTCCACCGCGTTGCTCTCGACTTCGCGGCCCCAGGAGTACAGGTGCTGCTCCAGCTGCTCGCGCGAGAGCACGCGGCCGGCGTTGAGCATCAGCGCGTGCAGCAGGTCGAACTCGCGCGCGGGCAGCGCCAGGGGCTGGCCCGCCTTGAGCACGGTGTGGGCGGCCGGGTCCAGCTCGATGTCCTGCACCTTCAGCACCTCCTGCGGCTGCCCGTGCGAGCGGCGCACCAGGGCCCGCAGGCGGGCGGCGAGCTCGTGCAGGTCGACCGGCTTGACCACATAGTCGTCGGCGCCGAGGTCCAGCCCGCGGACCCGGTCGGGCACGGCGTCGCGCGCGGTGAGCACGAGCACCGGCAGGTGAACGCCCTGCGCCCGCAGCGCCGACAGGACGTCGAGCCCGTCCTTCAGGGGCAGGCCGAGGTCCAGCACGGCGGCGGCGTAGGCGCCGCCGCGCAGCTCGCGCTCCGCCGCGTCGCCGCTGCGCACCCAGTCGACCTGGAAGCCGAGCTGGCGCAGGCCCGACTGCAGCCCGTCGCCGAGCAGCGCGTCGTCTTCGGCCAGCAGGATGCGCATGCCTGGACTCAGTCGTCGTCGCCGGCTTCCACGCGCTGCGAGGCACTCACCTCCTGGACCGGGGCCGATTGCCACTGGAGCCACCAGAAGCCCAGCACGCCGGCCAGCAGGACGACGGCGACGCTGCGCCACGGGGTGCGGATCCCCTCGGAGGCGGGCACCGGCTTGCGGCCGTGGATCATCGCCGCCACCAGGTTCTCGTGGTGCAGCTTGCTGCTCAGCGCGACGGCCAGCACGTGCACGATCACCAGCGCGAGCATGACCGTGGCCAGGCCTTCGTGCAGGTCCTCGAAGGCCTCCTTGCCGCCGATCTCGTTGTAGTTGGCCCAGCCGGTGGCGGTGGTGAACACGGCCAGCAGCAGCAGCGCCAGGATCGCCAGCGCCCCGGCGGGGTTGTGGCCGGCGTGGTGTTCCGGCCGGCGCCGCAGCAGCGAACCGAAGTAGGCGGCGACGGCGCGCGGGCCGCGCACGAAATCGCTGAAGCGCGCGTGGCGGGTTCCGACCAGGCCCCACAGCACGCGGAAGGCGACCAGCCCCGCCATGGTGTAGCCGGCGGTGATGTGCACCAGCTGCCAGCGCTCGCTTTCCGAGGTGAGCCAGGCGGTGGCGAAGCACGCCACCAGCAGCCAGTGGAACACGCGCACGGGCGCGTCCCACACGAGGGTGCGGGGGCGTTCAGCGCGGGATGCGGACACGGTGTTCATTGAAATCTCCCTTCTCGGCTTCGGTGTGGCAGGCCGCGCAGTTCGCGGGGCTCTTGATGGAGGGCCGCCGCCAGGTGGCCGGCGCGATCTCGTCGTGCTCGCGCACGAACCAGGCGGAGCGGGTGATGCGGTCCTCGGGCGGGGCTTCACGCATGCGCTTGCCGGTGCCCGCGTTGGCGGTGAGCCACTGCGTCAGCTCCTTCAGCGTCGCCGGATCGACCGAGGCGTCGGTGCCGAAATGGTGCGGCAGGTCCTGCATCAGGCGCTGCCAGGACGCGGCCGGCAGCATGCCGGGCGGGTAGGCAATGTGGCAGCTCGCGCATTCGGAGCGGTACTTGGGCAGCAGCGGCACGGAGGCGCGGCGGTCTTCGTCCGCGCCGGCGGCGGCGGCGGCAAGGAGGGCGGCAAGCAGCACTGCCGCGGGGCGCATCGGCGTGGTCATGCGGGATCTCGGGTTCACTGTGGCACGCATGGCTTCCTCATTTCTTGAGCGTCATCAACCAGGCCATCACGTCGGCCTTCTCCCCGGCGCTGCACTCGCGCCCCACCACGTCGTTGCAGTTGCGGCGGAACCATTTCTCCACCTTGGCCGGATCGGTGAAGCGGTCCGGGTTGAAGCCGGGCGCCAGCGCGCCGATCTGCTTGCCGGTGGCCGCGTGCTTGCCGGGCTGGGTGGGCGGGGTGCCGTGGCAGCTCGCGCAGCTCCATTCCTTGCCGTGCTTCGCCGTGAAGAACTGCTGCCCCCGCGCGGCGGCGGCCGGTTGTCCGGCCTTGCCGGCGTAGCCGGCGGCGAGTTCCTCGGGGGTGGCGGCATGGGCCGCCGTGCCGAGCGCGGCCAGCGCAAGGGCCAGGCAGAGCATGAAGTTCGGATGCGCTTTCAGGTTCATGGGCAACTCCTTTGGCGCCGATGATTCGCCCGGGCGCTTAGGGTTTTCTTAACGCGGCCGGCGGGGCGCCGGGGCGGCGCTTGACGTTCGTCAATGCGGCGCGGGGGGCGTGGCCTAGAGTGGCCGCACGCGCGCCGCAGCCGGCGCGATGCGAGCAGTTCCATGAGCCTCCTCTCCCGTGTTCGGCCTGCGACCGCAGGCGTCCTGGCCGGCAGCCTGCTGCTGGCTTTCTACTTCGGCACGCTGGCCGCCCTCTCCGGCTGGGAATTCACCGTCTCGGAGTTCCGCCGCTACTGGTATTTCATCGTGCCGCTGGCCGCGGGTTTCGCCGTGCAGGTCGCCCTGTACCTGAAGCTGCGGCGCCTGGCGGGCAAGGACGGCGAGTCCGGCGGCGTGGTCGCCGCCTCGGGCACCACGTCCACCGCGGCCATGGTGTCCTGCTGCGCGCATTACCTGGTGAACGTCGCGCCCGTGCTGGGCGCTACCGGGCTGGTGGCCTTCGCCGCGCAGTTCCAGGTGGAGTTCTTCTGGGTGGGCCTGGCCTTCAGCGCGGCGGGCATCGCCTTCGTCGCCTGGCGGCTGCGGCAGGCGGCCGCGCACCACGCGCACATGCCGGGCGCGGCGGCCTGAGCGCGAAACTGGCGCGGCCTTGACTTTCATCAAGGGACGCGGCACCGCATCGCGCCGGCATGACGATTGTCATGCGCCGCGGGCCCGCGCCGCCTAGAGTGCACGCATGCCCCTTGCCCGCATGCTCTCCCGCCGAGGCTGGACCTTCGCCGTGGTGGCCCTCGTGCTCGCCGCCGCGGCAGCCTTCGCTGCCTGGCGCCTGCTGCGCCCCGTGCCGCTGGAGCTCGCCTCGGCCACGCGCGGCAGCATCCCCGCGCAGGTCGCGGGACCGGGCACCGTGCAGGCCCGCGTGCCGGTCACGATCAGCGCGCGGCTCACCTCCACCATCATCGACGTCAGCGCCGACGTCGGCGATGCCGTGCAGGCCGGCCAGGTGCTCGTGACGCTGGACGCCCGCGACCTGTCGGCGCGCCGCGGCGCGGTGCTCAAGCAGCAGGAGTCGGTCGCACGGCAGGTCGAGGCCGCGGACGCCGCCGTCGCGAAGGCCCGCGCGGACCTGGATCTCGCGCGCGCCAGGCAGCGCCGGGATGCCGACCTCCACGCGCAGGGCTTCGTTTCGCTCGCGAGCCTGGACACGTCGACCGCCGGCGCCAGGGCGGCCGAAGCCGCGCTGGAGAACGCCGAGGCGGCGCGCGACGCCCGCCGCGCCGACCACGGCGCGGTGAGCCACGAGCTGCAGGCCGCCGGCGCGCAACTCGCCTACACCCGGCTCACCACACCGATGGCGGGCGTGGTCGTCCAGCGGCTGGCCGAGCCCGGCACCACCGTGTCCCCGGGAACGCCCATCCTGCGGCTGGTGGACCCGCGCACGCTGTGGGTCGCCACCCGGGTGGACGAAGCGCTGGTCGCGCGCGTGATGCCGGGACAGCCTGCCTCGATCCGGCTGCGCAGCGGCGCCGTGCTGCCGGGGCGGGTCGAACGCATCGCGATGCAGTCGGATGCCGCCACGCGCGAGCTCGACGTGCACGTGGCCTTCGCGGGAACGCCGCCGCGCGTGGCGATCGACCAGGAAGCCGACGTGCGCATCGAGGTCGGCCGCGACGAGGGACTGGTGATTCCCGCGACGGCCCTGGCGCAGGACGGCACGGGGCGCAACGGCGTGCTGCAGGTGGTCGAGGGCCGGGCCCGCTTCGTCCCCGTGGTCACCGGCGCCGCGGGCGAAGGCCGCGTGCTGGTGCGCGAGGGGCTGAAGGCCGGCGACCTGGTGGTCGCGAACGCGCGCGAAGCGAAAGCCGGCATGCGCGTGCGGCCGCTCGCCCGCTGAAGCGCGGCACATCGCATGGACCTCGCCTTCAAGGACATCCGCAGGCACCTGGGCAAGTTCCTGGCCACGATCGTCGGCGTGGCCATGCTGCTGGCGATCGTGCGGGTGATGAACGGGATCTACCGCGGCAACATCCAGGACGGCGTCTGGTTGATCGAGAACACTGCCACCGACCTGTGGGTGGTGGAGGGCGGGCGCGGCGGGCCGTTCAACGAGTCCTCGCGCATGCCGCTGGACAGCTACCGCAGCGTCGCGGCGACGCCGGGCGTCGTGCGCGCGAGCCCGCTGGTGATCTACACCGCGCAGCGGCCGCTCGGCGCCGTGAGCCAGCAGTTCACCATCGTCGGCTACGACGTGTTCGGCGGGCTGGGAGGGCCGGGGCGGCTGGTGGCCGGCCGCGGCCTGGCGGCGCCGCACTGGGAGATGGTGGCCGACCGCAAGCTGGGGCTGCGCATCGGCGATCTCGTGCCGCTCGGCACCGAACGCTATCTCGTCGTGGGCCTGACGCAGGGCGCCGTCGATGCCAGCGGCAACCCGCTGGTGTGGCTGTCGCTGCCCGATGCGCAGAAGGTGCAGTTCGAGCAGGACTCGCACGCCATCGTCGCGGCGCGCGCCGCCACGCTGCAGAAGCTGGAGCGGCAGGGCGTGCGCGGGGAGCAGGCCAATGCCCTGCTGCCCTTGCTGACCGGCAGCGGCAGCACGATCAACGCGGTGCTGGCGCGGCTGCAGCCCGGCACGGACCCCGCGCCCGTGGCCGGGCACATCCGGCAGTGGCTGCACTTCAACGTCTTCACCACCGCGGAGGAACGCACGCTGATGCTGCAGGGCCGGCTGGCGCGCATGTCCTCGGTGCTGGGGCTGTTCCGCGCCCTGCTGGTGCTGGTCTCCATCGTCATCATCGCGTTGATCGTCTACGTGCTGACGATCGAGAAGATCAGGTCGATCGCGACGCTCAAGCTGATCGGCGCGCCCAACCACCTGATCGTGCGGCTGATCGTCACGCAGTCGCTGCTGATCACGCTGGCGGGCTTCGCGCTGGCCTACCTGCTGCGCGAGCTGGTGGCGCCGGGCTTTCCGCGCACGCTGGCCTTCACCGCCTTCGAGACCGGCGCGACCTTCACGGTGATGCTGGCCGGCGGCGTGCTGGCCAGCCTGGTTGCCGTGTGGCACGCATTGCGCACGCCGGCGCAGCTGGCGCTGGGAGGCTGACGTGGCGGTACTGGAGATCCGCAACGTGAGCCAGACCTTCGGCAGCGGCGAGACCGCCGTGCAGGCGCTCAAGCCGGCGACCCTGTCGGTGGAGGCGGGCGAGCTCGCGGCGCTGCTGGGCCCCAGCGGCTCCGGCAAGAGCACGCTGCTGCTGGCCATCGGCATGATCCAGCCGCCCACCACCGGCCGCATCGTGGTGGACGGCGAGGTGCTCTACGACGACGGCCCCACGGGCGTGGACATCCGCGCCTTCCGCCGGCGCAAGATCGGCTTCATCTTCCAGCAGCACAACCTGATCCCCTTCCTGAGCGCGCGCGAGAACGTGGCGCTGATGCTGCAGCTCAATGGCGCGAGCCGGCGCGAGTCCGCGCGGCGCGCGCAGGAGCTGCTGGACTACCTGGAGATCGGGCACCGCGCCGACGCGCTCCCCGCGCGCCTGTCCGGCGGCGAGCAGCAGCGGGTGGCGATCGGGCGCGCCCTGGCGAACGAGCCGGTGCTGATCCTGGCCGACGAGCCGACCGCGGCGCTGGACACCGAACGCGGCATGAAGGCGATGGCGATGCTGCGCCGGATCGCCCGCGAGCGCCGCTCCGCCGTGATCACGGTGACGCACGACCACCGCATGATCGAAGGCTTCGACACGGTGTACCACCTGGAAGACGGCCGGCTGGCGCAGGTGCAGCGCAGCGCGGCGTCGGCGGGGCACGCCGGCGAGCCCCAGGCGCTCGCCGCGTGAGGCTTCACCAGAGGCCGGTCTCAACCCGGATCGCGACCTCGCAGTCCTCGAAGATCTCCAGCTTCACGATCCGCACCCGCACGCCCAGCACGCCGGGCAGCTGCATCAGCCGGTGCGCGAGCTTGCCGATCAGCGTCTCCAGCAGGTTCACGTGCACCGCGGTGCACTCCTCGATGATGATGCGGCGCACCTTGCGGTAGTCCAGCACGTGCGTGATGTCGTCGTCGCTGGGCAGCAGCGGCTGCGTGCCGAGGTTGAGCTCCGCGTCCACCAGGATGGGTTGCGGCGCGCTCTTCTCGTGGTCGAGGATGCCGAGGTTGGCGTCGAAGCGCAGGCCTTCGAGCGTGAGGATCTGGGTGCCGGCCTTGCTCATGGGAGTCACATCAGCGAGAAATCGCGGTCGAACTTCATCAGGTGCTGCCCGCCGTCGACCAGCAGCGTGGTGCCGGTGATCGCCGGGTTCTCCAGCGCGAAGCGCACCGCGTGGGCGACGTCCTCCGGCGTGGAGGAGCGGCCGAGCGGCGACAGCTTGTGCAGCTGCTCGAACTTCTCCTGCGACAGCAGGTGGCTGGTCAGGGTCAGGCCGGGCGCCACGCCCACCACGCGCAGCTGCGGCGCCAGCGCCTGCGCCAGCAGGGTGGTGGCTGCCTCCAGCGCCGCCTTCGACAGCGTGTAGCTGAAGAAATCCGGGTTCGGATTCCACAGCTTCTGGTCGAGCAGGTTCACGGCGCAGCCGGTGGCGGAGCGCTCCTTGAGGTGGGCGGCCAGGGCTTGCGCGAGCAGCACCGGTGCCGTGGTGTTGGAGGCGATGTGCGCCGCCAGCGAGGCGGCCGTGAAGCTCTGCGCGTCGTCGTGCTCGAAGCGGGAGGCGTTGTTCACCACCGCATCGACCCGGCCGAAGCGCTGCACCACGCGCGGCAGCAGGGCGCGCACCTGGGCGTCGTCGGCCAGGTCGGCCTCGAAGGCCTGGGCAGGCGCATGCTGGCTGCACTCGGCGGCGGTCTGCTGCGCTTCCCTGGCCGAGCTGCGGTAATGCACCGCCACCTGCCAGCCGGCGGCGGCCAGGTCCAGGGCGATGGTGCGGCCGAGCCGGCGCGCGCTGCCCGTGACCAGGACGGTGCGGCCTGCGGCGCTGCTCATTGGCGGACAATCGGGTCGTGGAACCACATGCACCCAGTGTAACGAGCGCGCTGCACAAGCTCATCGTCGACCAGGTCGGCCGCTCCGGCGGCTGGCTGCCGTTCGACCGCTACATGGCGCTGGCGCTGTACGCGCCCGGGCTGGGCTACTATGCCAACGCCTCGCAGAAGTTCGGCACCATGCCCGGCGGGGGCAGCGACTTCGCCACCGCCCCGGAGATGAGCCCGCTGTTCGGCCAGATGCTGGCGGTGCAGGTCGGCGAGGCGCTCCAGCAGACGGGCACCCAGGAGATCTGGGAGTTCGGGGCCGGCTCCGGCGCGCTCGCCCGCGAGCTGCTGCAAGCGCTGGACCCGCGGGTGCAGCGCTACACCATCGTGGAAGTGTCCGCCTCCCTGCGCGAGCGGCAGCAGCAGGCGCTCGCCGCCTACGCGGACCGTGTCCACTGGGTAGCCGAGCTGCCCGAACGGATGGCCGGCGTGGTCGTCGGCAACGAGGTGCTGGACGCGATGCCGGTGAAGCTGCTGGTGCGCACGAACCTCGTGTGGCACGAGCGGGGCGTCACGGTCAAGGACGGCCAGCTCGCCTGGCTGGACGTGCTCACCCACCTGCGCCCGCCGGTGGAGCCGGCCGGCACGCACGACTACTTCACCGAGATCCACCACCAGGCCGAGGCCTTCGTGCGCACGCTGGGCGAGCGGATGACGGCCGGCGCCGCCATCTTCATCGATTACGGCTTCCCGGAGGCCGAGTACTACCATGCGCAGCGGCACATGGGCACGCTGATGTGCCACCGGGGGCACATGGCGGACCCGGACCCGCTGGAGACCCCGGGCGAAAAGGACATCACCACGCACGTGAACTTCACCGGCATCGCGGTGGCCGCCCAGGACGCGGGGATGCCGACGCTGGGCTACGCCACGCAGGGCCGCTTCCTGGTCAACTGCGGCATCGGCGAGCGCATGGAAGCGGTGTCGCTGCAGGAGCAGGCGGCGGCCCAGCGCCTGGTGGCGGAACACGAGATGGGCGAGCTGTTCAAGGTGATCGCCTTCCAGCGCGGCCCCTTCTGGGACGCGATCGGTTTCCGCCACGGCGACCGCACCCACACCCTCTGACTTTGCGGGCACACTTGGACTTCCCATGATTCGCTGGATGATCGTCGTCTTCCTCGCGCTGGTGCTGATCAGCTGGTTCACCCCCGCCCTGCAGAAGCTGGGCTTCGGCCGGCTGCCCGGCGACTTCCGCTTCAAGGTGTTCGGCCGCGAGATGTTCATCCCGCTCACCTCCACCATCCTCCTGAGCATGCTGGCGGCGGTGATCGCGAAGTTCCTCTAGAAGCCATGAAAGCCTGCATCGACATCGGCGGCACCAAGGTGGCGGTGAGCCTCACCCCCGGCGCCGGCCTCGACCTGATCGCCAAGCGCAGCGAACCGACCGCCAAGACCGGCAGCAACGATGCCCTCGCGCAGCAGGTGATCCGCATGGTGGACGAAGCCTGCGGCGAGGCGGGGATCGACCCCTCGCGCGTGCAGCGCGCCGGCGTCTCGTCCGCCGGCCCCTTCGTCCTCAATGCGGGGCTGGTCGAACTCGCCAGTCCCAACATCTGCGGCGGCCTCGCGGGCCCTGCCCGGGGGCTGCCCAATGCGTGGATGACCGCCACGCTGGAAGCGCCGCTGCGCCGGCGCTTCACCGAGGGCGTGCGGGTGGAGAACGACTGCATAGGCGCGCTGGAGGCCGAGCGGCGCTGGGGTGCGCTGCAGGGTTTCGAGCACTGCGCCTACGTGACCTGGAGCACCGGCGTCGGCATGGGCCTGTGCGTGGACGGGCGGGTGCTGCGCGGCAAGAACGGCAACGCCGGCCACGGCGGCCACATGTTCGTGAGCGACAACGACGACGCCCTGTGCGGCTGCGGCAACGTGGGCGACCTGGAGGCGCTGGTCGCGGGCAACGCGGTGGCGCGCCGCTTCGGCGCCGACGCCGCCACGCTGATGCAGCGCGCGCGCGGCGGCGACCCGGCGGCCATCACCACGGTGGACGAGCTGTGCCGCATCATGGGCCGCGCCCTCTACAACATCACCGTGGTGCTGGACCTGCAGCGCATCAGCCTGGGCGGCAGCGTGTTCAGCAACACCAAGGAGTACCTGCTGCCGCGGCTGCAGGCGCAGCTGGCCGGCAAGCTGCCCGCGCTCACCAACGGCTGCGAGCTGGTGCCCGCCGGCCTGGGCGACCGCGTCGGCGACTACGCGGCGCTGGCCCTGCTGGTCTGAGCGTGCTCCACGGCGTGGGTGCGCGCGCGGTGGATGCGCGCGCCGATCGCGTCGCCCTGGAGCCCTTCGTCGCGCGCCTGGGCGGCCACCACGGCGGTGTCCACGGAGCGTGCCGCCGCCAGCGCGGACAGCAGCCGTTGCCGCTGGGGATAGGGCTGCTCCTCCATGCCGAGCCGCCCCCGCGCATCGCACTCGCAGGCCAGCAGGATCTGCTCGAAGCGCTGCGGCTTGCGGAAGGCGTCGCAGCGCTCCAGCAGGCGCACGATGGCGGCCGCGGCGAACTCCGTGCTGCGGTGGATGTTGCCGTGCTCGCGCGCGACCACGTCGGCCAGCTCGCGGCAATCGTTGGGCACGCGCAGCCGGTTGCAGATCTTCTTCAGCAGCTCGGCGCTGCGCTGCTCGTGCCCGGTGTGCTTGGGCAGCACGTCCTTCGGGGTCGTGCCCTTGCCCAGGTCGTGGGTGAGGCAGGCGAAGCGCACGGCCAGCGGCGCCTGCAGCCTGGCGCTCATGTCCAGCACCATCATGTTGTGCACCCCGGTATCGACTTCCGGGTGGTAGTCCGCACGCTGCGGCACGCCCCACAGGCGGTCCACTTCCGGCAGCACGCGCGCCAGCGCGTGGCAGTCGCGCAGTACCTCGAACATGCGCGAGGGCTTCGCCTCCATCAGGCCGCGGGCGAGCTCCTGCCAGACACGCTCGGGCACCAGGTGGTCGGCCTCGCCCTCGCGCACCATGGCGCGCATCAGCTCCAGCGTCTCGGGGGCCACGGTGAATTCGTGGAAGCGGGCGGCGAAGCGCGCCACCCGCAGGATGCGCACCGGGTCCTCGCGGAAGGCTTGCGTCACGTGGCGCAGCACCTTGCGCCGCAGGTCGTGCTGGCCGCCGAAAGGGTCGATCAGCGAGCCGTCCTCCGCCTGCGCGATGGCGTTGATCGTGAGGTCGCGCCGCGCCAGGTCCTGCTCCAGCGTGACGTCCGGCGAGGTGTGGAAGGTGAAGCCGTGGTAGCCGCGGCCGCTCTTGCGCTCGGTGCGCGCCAGCGCGTATTCCTCGCGCGTGTCCGGGTGCAGGAAGACCGGGAAGTCCTTGCCGACCGGCAGGAAGCCGGAGAGGATCATGTCGTCGGGCGTGGCGCCCACGACCACCCAGTCCTCGTCGTTCACCGGCAGGCCGAGCAGGGCATCCCGCACCGCGCCGCCGACCCGGAAAGTTCGCATGGGGGCAGTGTAGCGGGGCTGCCCGAAGCGCCGGTCCTGTCCACGGAGGGGAGAGGGTGGCGCGCTTGCCCCTCACCCCCCCCCTCTCCCCAGGGGGAGAGGGAGAGGAGGCAGGGGGTCAGCGGGAGGTGCGGTACGGCTCCTCGAAGTCGAGGAAGTCCTGTTCGGCCAGCGCGTCGTCCATCCAGGCCTTCACCGAGGGCAGGGCGCACACGCGGCGGATGTAGTCGATGGCGGGGGCCGGCACCGGCAGCTGGTAGGTTCGGATGCGCATGCACACCGGCGCGAAGAAGGCGGCGGCGATCGAGAATTCTCCGAACAGCATGGGCCCCTTGTGCTGCTGCAGCAGCTCGGTCCACATGCCGGCGATGCGCTGCACGTCCGCCCGCACGGCCGGCTGGTCGCGCCAGACCAGCGCGCCCACCTGCGGCAGCGAGGCCTCGATGTTCATGGGGCAGTGGGTGCGCAGGGCGGAGAAGCCCGAGTGCATTTCGGCGCAGACGCTGCGCGCCCGCGCGCGGGCCTGCATGTCGCGCGGCCACAGCTGGCGCTCGGGGAATTTCTCGGCCAGGTATTCGGCGATGGCCAGCGTGTCCCACACGCAGAAGCCGTCGTCCACCAGCACCGGCACGCGGCCGGCGGGGTTGACCTTCAGCACGGTGCGCTTGAAGTTCGTCTCGGGCCCGGCGTCGAAGGCATCGAAGCGCACCTTCTCCTCGGTGAAGGGAATGCCCGCCTGCTTCATCAGCACCCAGGGGCGCATGGACCAGGACGAGTAGTTCTTGTTGCCGATGTAGAGCGTGAGCATCGCTGCCTTCCGTTGCTGGGACACCGGATGCTAGCGGGACGGGCGCGCGCATTGATGCAAAAACCCGCGCCGATTGATGCTCACTCCTCCCGGGGCGCGCCCTTGCCCGTCAGGCCCAGGCGCTTGATGGGCGCTTCCAGCGCCAGGATGCCCAACACCAGCAGGGTGCTGAGCGCCGCTGTGAGGTCCCGCCCCATGCCGCAGGCGATGCCGATGGCTGCCGTCATCCACACGCCGGCGGCGGTGGTGAGCCCGTGCACCTGCTCCTCCCGCTCCAGCTTGAGGATCGCGCCGGCGCAGACGAAGCCCACGCCGGCCAGCAGGCCCTGGATCACGCGGCTGAGCGCCTCTTCCTCCATGCCCATCTGCTGCGGCACGAACACGATCAGCGCCGCACTGGCGGCCACCAGCATGTGCGTGCGGATGCCGGCGGGCTTGCCCTGGCGCTCCCGCTGAAGCCCGAGAAGTCCGCCGAGGAAGGCCGCCAGCAGCAGCCGCACCACCAGCTGCGTCACCTGCCGGAGATCCCCGAGGTCGGAGAACTCGGCGGCGACGGTCTGCTGGATGGTCTCCCAGGCCGTCATCGGGTCAGGGCAGGTCCCCGTTCGGCGCCGGCAGGGTGGCTTCGCGCGGGCCGACCATGCCCAGGCGCGCCTTGAGCGACTGCGGCTGGCCGGTGAGCATGGCGGCGTAGAAGGTGGTGTTGGCCAGGACCTTCTTCACGTAGTCGCGCGTTTCCTGGAAGGGCACGTTCTCCGCCCAGGCCGCGCCCTCCAGCACCGGCCCGTTGCGCCAGGCGCGCGGCCGGCTGGGGCCGGCGTTGTAGGCGGCGGCGGCCATGGGCATGGAACCGGCGAAGTCGTCCAGCACCAGCTTCAGGTAGCCGGTGCCGATGGCGATGTTGGTGTCGCGGTCGTGCAGCTGGTCGGTCTTGAAGCCGTTCATGCCCAGCTTGTTGGCGGTCCAGCGGGCGGTGGCCGGCATCACCTGCATCAGGCCGGAGGCGCCGACGTGCGAGCGCGCGTCCATGATGAAGCGGCTTTCCTGCCGGATGAGGCCATAGACGTAGGCCGGGTCCAGGCCGATGTCGCGGCTGCGGCGCACCACCGCGTCGCGGAAGGGCGTCGGGAAGCGCTGCTCGAAGTCGAATTCCGCCTTGGTGCGGTCGCTGGTGTTGATGCAGCGGTCCCAGACCTCGCGGTCGCAGGCGAATTGGGCCGCGGCCAGCAGTTCGCGGTCGCCGAAGCCGCCCGGGCGGTGCAGGTTGGTGGTGTAGTTCCACTCGCGGTTGCCTTCGGAGCGCAGGCCGAGGGCCACCGCATACAGCGCGCGGTTGAGGCCCGGCTCCTGGCGCGCGGCCTTCTTTTCCTCGTCCGTCAAGGGGGCGGGCCTGGCGGGGACGGTCACCTTCTGGCCCAGTTCCTCCAGTGCCAGCTGCTCGTAGAAGCCGCGCGGCGAGGCGATGGACTGCAGCAGCCTTTCCGCCTCGGCGCGGTGCGCCTCGGAGGGCCGGTTGCCGGCGAGCAGCGCGCGCGCCTTCCAGTACACCCAGGCCGGGTCGTTCCTGGCCTCGTCGCTCATGGCGTTGACGGCTTCCAGCACGTTGCGCCAGTCGGCGCCGCGGGGCGCGCGCAGCGCGGCGCGGACCTTCCAGGCCAGGTGCTCGTCGCTCAGGTGCCGGTCGCGCTCCACCTTGGTGAAGTACGCATTGGCCTCCGGGTTCAGGCGCTGCGCGGCCTGCCGGCCGATCACGCCCCAGATCCAGTCGCGCTCCTCCGGGTGCAGCTGCGGGCCCCACTTGTTCTCCAGCTGCGCCGCGGCGTTGTCGACGTCGCTCGCGGCGAGCTTGATCAGCGCGAGGCCCACCAGCTCGCGCCGGGTGCGGGAGGCCGCGAACACCTTGCTGTTGAGGAAACGGGTGGGACTCGCGTTCAGTTCGTTCAGGAGCGGCAGCGCTTCCGGCTTGACCATCTCCAGCGCCGCGGCGGCGGCGCGCGGGCGGCCGGCCTCGATCGACTGGCGCGCCTTGCGCCAGGCATCGGCGGCGGTCAGGCGGTGCGGCACCGGCGGCCTGCTGGCCAGCAGGCTGGCCGCGGCCAGGGTGCAGCCGTCGTCGGCATCGCGCTGGGCGAGCCAGTTGCGGCGCACTTCCTCGGAGACCGCCTGCAGCGCGTTCGGGTCGCGCTGCGCCTGCACCAGCAGGGCGTAGCAGCGCACTTCCCGGTCGTCCTTCATGCGGAACCTGGGGTATTCCTGCGCGAAGGTGTCCCATTCGCGGCGCTGGCCCAGCAGCAGCAGCCAGTCGTTGCGCAGGCGGTCTTCCTGGTAGGTGCCCTGGTACTTCGCCAGGAATTGCTGGATTTCCTGCGCCGGGGCGGTGTCCAGGCGGGAGCGCAGCTCCCAGTAGGCGGCCCAGGGCTCCAGGGCATGGCCCTGCGCCAGCGGCAGCAACTGGGCCAGCCGGGCCTTGTTGCCGAGCTGGAAAGCCTTCTGCATCTCCAGGATCACCTCGTCGCGCACGGGGTTCGGCGACTGCGCCTGCACGCAGCCGGCGAGCACGACGGCCAGGGATGCCAGAATCGATCTCAACTTCATCGGGAAATTATGGACAGGTCGGAAGAAAAAAGGGCCTTGCGCAAGCAGCTCATCGAACAACGCCTGAAGATGCCGGACCGCCTACGCCGCGCGGATTTATTGCAGCAGGTGATGCGCATCTGGCTCGTTGGACGGACCGACACCACCATCGGTGCGTATTGGCCGATCAAGGGCGAGTTCGATCCGCTGCCGGCGCTCCATCGCTGGAAGGAAGATGGCGAACTGCTGGACGAACCGCAGTTGCGCCGCATCGGGCTGCCGGTGGTGGACAAGCTCCATCAGACGCTGAAATTCCACGCATGGTTCCCGGGTTGCCCGATGGAGGAGGATGCGTACGGTATCCCGAAACCCAAGGACACGGAAGTCGTGGTGCCAACGCTCCTGTTCGTTCCGTGCGTTGGTTACGGGGTGGGCGGCTACCGGCTGGGCTACGGCGGGGGCTTCTACGACCGGACGCTGGCTCAGCTGCGGCCGAGGCCGTTCACGGTCGGCCTGGGTTTCGCGCAGGGATTCCTGCCCGACCTGGAGCCGGAGCCGCACGACGTGGCGCTGGATGCGGTGCTCAACGAGCTGGGGGTGGTGTGGCCGATGTCGCTGGATGATGACTGAGGCCCGCCTGCTTGTCATTTCGGGCTCGACCCGCGATCCATGGTGGCGCGTCGCCAATGCCGCCATGGATCCCGGGTCGAGCCCAGCGATGACGTGGTCAGCAGGCTCGAGGTCAGTCGATATCGTCCACCGTATCCGGATCCGGGACCTCCCCGATCGTCTGCCGCGTGATGCGGCTTTGCGCCATCAGCCAGTCGCAGAAGGCGCGGATCTCCGGCCGCTGCGCGCTGCGCGGCCCGACGATGAGCCAGTAGGCCATCGGTGAATCCATGCGCAGCCTGGGCAGCGGCTCGATCAGGTCGCCATTGGCCAGGCTTTCCGCCACCAGCGGCAGGCGCGCGAGCACCACGCCCTGGCCGGTCAGCGCCGCCTGCACCATCTGGTAGGCGTAGTTGAAATAGAGCCAGCGCTTGGGCTGCAGCTTGGCCAGCCCGTGTTCGTCGAACCAGCGCCGCCAGGTGAGCCACTCCAGGTGCGTGTGGTGCGCATCGCCGGCTTCGATCAGCGCGAATTGCGCGACATCCGCCGGCTTCGTGATCGCATGGCCCCCTTTCACCAGCCAGGGGCTCACCACCGGCGTGAGCTGCTCGCCGAACAGGCGGATCGCCTGCGGCGGCATGGTCGCGATGGGCCCGTAGCGCAAGGCCATGTCCACGTCGGCGATCTCCAGGTCGAGCGTCTGGTCGGAGGCGTCGATGCGGATGTCGATGTCGGGGTGGTCGCGCTGGAACTGCTCCAGCCGCGGGATCAGCCACATGGAGGCGAAGGAGGCGAAGGTGGTGAGCGACACCGCGCGCCGCCCGGCGCTCTGGCGGATCTGGCGCACGGCGCCGTCGATGCGCGGCAGCGATTGCGACACCGCCATCAGCAGCTGCGCGCCGGCACTGGTCAGTTCCACGGCCCGGGTGTGGCGCAGGAACAGGCTCACGCCCACCTCTTCCTCCAGCGACTGGATCTGCCGGCTCACCGCCGACTGCGTCAGCGCCATCTCCTCCGCGGCGGCGCGGAAATTGAGGTGGCGCGCCACGGCCTCGAAGGCCCGCAGGTGGCCGGCGGAGATCGGACGGGTGCGCAGGTGGGTCTGCGAATGCTGCATGGCCTTCGCCTCGATTGATGCGGTTCGGGAATCAATAGGGTAGCTGGATTTCATTGGACCGCCAAGCGGGCGTGAAAGATCATCTGATTCCGAAAAGCCATCGCTGGAGATCCCCATGACCGCCCCGTCCGCCACCCAGATCCTCGACTCCGCGCCTGCCACGGCCCTGCCGGGGACGTGGAAACTGGCCCGCGGCCGCGCGGTCACCCTGCGGCCCCGCACCGACGGCATCCTGCGGGTGGCGCACGGGCGCGTGTGGGCCACCGTCGACGGGCCCCATGGCGGCACGCCGGCGGACGCCGGCGACCACGTGCTGCAGGTCGGCCGCTCCATGTACGTGCGCTCCGGGCAGCGGGTGGTGATCGAAGCCTGGAACCGCAGCGGCGCTTCGTACTTCGCCTGGGATCCGGTCTGCGTCCCGGCGGCCGCCGCGCCCCCCCGGCTGGATCCGGCCGCCGTGCTGCAGCCGCTGGCCGACCTGC
>DASWUI010000597.1:0-13620 GCA_036401715.1 Ramlibacter sp.
TCGGACGCCTTGGGTTCCCGCCTGCGCGGGAATGACGCGAGACGGCTTCGGTCTCAGCGCTTGCGGGAATGGCGGTTCAGGAAGCCAGCCCGTCCACCGCCTGGAACAGCGCCTCGCGCGCCTGTGCCAGCACCTGCTCGCGCCAGGCATCGGTGTCCGTGTAGAAGGCCTCCTTCATCCGGACGCGGATCTCGCGCGCCACGGACTCGGGCGCGCCGGGATGGGCATTGAGCCACTGCTCGCCGCGCAGCGCCTGGAAGGTCTGCATGACGGGGACCGTCCCGTACTCCAGCGCCATGCCCGTGTATTCCGCCTGCGGGCATTCCTCGTAGATCGCCGTCCACATCAGCCCGGTCAGGAAGGCCGAACTCGAAGAGCCGTCGTAGATCGAGGTGACCGGCGTGCGGCCCTCGCCGCCCCACCACGTCTTCGCGCGCGCCGTCGCTTGCGCGTCGTCGCGGCCGGCGTAGATGCGCTCGCCCACGCCGCTGGGCCCCAGGCCGGTGTGGATGTCGATCCAGCCGATGCGCCCGGCGCGGCGGCCGTGCGTCGCGAGCACCTCGCGCACGGTGCGGTTGCTCCAGCTGGGCGCCGTGCCGCCGTAGAACAGGCCATCGGGAAACTCGTACTGCCCGCGCGAGATGGCGGCCTGGTAGGCCTTCTCGCCGTGGCGGGCGATGTACTGCGCGATCGCCTGCGCGTTGGCCTCGTCCGGGGGCCACTGGTCCGGAACCAGCAGCGCGTGGAGCTCGCGGTAGTCGGCGTTCACCGGCAGCGGCGCGGAGAAGTCGTGGAAATTCCGGTTCAGGTCCACGTTCTCGTGGGTGGTGCGCCGGATGTGCGAGAAGCCGTAGGGATTGAGGCCGTGGATGTACAGCACCGCCACCCCGCGTTCCGCGGCGTGGGCGCGCCACCCGGCATCGCGCAGCGCGGCGACCTGCACGCCGCTGCCGCAGAAGCCCTCCACCCCGTGGCAGGCGCTGCTCACGATCAGCAGCCGGGCGGCGCTCGGGTGCCCGTCGCGCGCGACGTCCATGGCGAGCGGCTCGCCTTCGAGCCCCGGCAGCGGATGCGGCTTGGCCTCCACCAGCAGGCCGGCGGCGGCCGCCGCTTCGACGAACTTGCTGCGCGCCTGCGCGTAGGTTCCGGAAAAGGGCCCGGCGCTCACGCGCGGCCCTTGGCCAGCCACTCCTCGGCCAGCCGCACCCAGTAGGTGGCGCCCAGCGGGATCAGGTCGTCGTTGAAGTCGTAGCTCGGGTTGTGCAGCATGCACGGGCCGGCGCCGTGGCCCATCTCGCGGTGGCTGCCGTCGCCGTTGGCGATGAAGCAGTAGGCGCCCGGCCTGGCCTGCAGCATGAACGCGAAGTCCTCCGCGCCCATGGTCGGCTCCTGCACCTGCACGTTGGCTTCGCCCACGATGGAGGCCATCACCTTGCGGGCGAACTCGGCCTCGGGCGCGGAGTTGACGGTGGCGGGGTAGTTGCGCTGGAACTCGAACTCGCAGCTTGCCTCGTGCGCGGCGCACACGTGCTCGGCGATCTTCTTCATGCGCGCCTCGATCATGTCCTGCACTTCGGCGCGGAAGGCGCGCACCGTGCCCTGCAGCTCGCAGCTGTCCGGGATCACGTTGGTGGCCTCGCCGGAATGGATCATGGTGACCGAGACCACGCCGGCGTCCACCGGCTTCATGTTGCGGCTGACGATGGTCTGGAAGGCCTGCACCATCTGGCAGGCCACGGGCACGGGGTCCGTACCCAGGTGCGGCATGGCGCCGTGGCCGCCCTTGCCGCGGATCGTGATCTTGAATTCGGCCGTCGAGGCCATCACGGGGCCGGGGCTCACCGCGAAGCGGCCGACCTGGCCGCCCGGCCAGTTGTGCATGCCGAACACCGCCTCCATGGGGAACTTCTCGAACAGGCCGTCCTTGATCATCTCGCGGGCGCCGCCGCCGCCTTCCTCGGCCGGCTGGAAGATCAGGTACACGGTGCCGTCGAAATGCCGGTTCTTCGCGAAGTGGCGGGCGGCCGCCAGCAGCATGGCCGTGTGGCCGTCGTGGCCGCAGGCGTGCATCTTGCCGGCGTGCTTGCTGGCATGCGCGAAGGTGTTGAACTCCTGCATGGGCAGGGCGTCCATGTCGGCGCGCAGGCCCACCGCGCGCGACGAGGTGCCGTTCTTGACGATGCCGACGACGCCCGTGCCGCCGAGGCCGCGGTGCACGGGAATGCCCCACTCGGTGAGCTTGGCGGCGACCAGGTCGGCGGTGCGCACCTCCTGGAAGCAGAGTTCGGGGTGGGCGTGGATGTCGCGGCGCAGCGCGACGATGGATGCCGCTTCGGTGACGATGGAGTCCAGGAGCTTCATGGGGGTCTTGTCCTGCTGGGGAGCCCGCCAGTCTAGCGGGGTGCCCGGCGCGTGCCTATGAGGGATATTCCGTGACAATGCGGCGCATGGCTGCACCCACTCCCGAGCCGCGCGCGCTCGCGTTCGCCCGCACGCTGGTCGGCTTCAATACCGTCAGCGCCAACTCCAACCTGGCGCTCATCCACTGCATCCGGGACGAACTGGCGCGCCTGGGCGTGAAGTCCCGGCTGAGCTACAACGCCGGGCGCACCAAGGCCAACCTCTTCGCCACCCTGGGCGAGGGCAAGCCGGCCGGGATCATCCTGTCCGGCCACACGGATACCGTGCCCTGGGACGGGCAGGACTGGTCGGTGGATCCGCTGGGCGGCGTGGTGCGCGACGGGCGGCTCTACGGCCGCGGCTCGGCCGACATGAAGGGCTTCATCGCCACCGCCGTCGCCCATGCGGAGCTGTTCCTCAACAGCAAGGCGCCGTTCGCGATCCACCTGGCCTTCAGCTACGAGGAGGAGATCGGCTGCTTCGGCGTCAAGGAACTGATCGCCGACATGCGCGAGGCGGGCATCGCGCCGCTCGCCTGCATCGTCGGCGAGCCCACCAGCATGGTGCCGGCCATCGCGCACAAGGGCGTGTACCGCTACCGCTGCTGCGTGCGCGGCAAGGAGGCGCATTCCTCGCTGACGCCGCAATCGGTCAACGCCATCGAGATGGCCGCGCGCGTGGTCGGCCGGGTGCGCGACATGGCCGAAGGCTTCGAGCGGGAGGAGCCGCGCTACGAGGGCTTCGACGTGCCTTTCTCCACGGCGAGCGTCGGGCAGTTCCACGGCGGCATCGCCGACAACGTGGTGCCGCGGGACGCCGAGTTCCGCTACGAGTTCCGCGACCTGCCCACCGCCGATGCGCGCGCCATGCAGGAGCAGGTGGTGGCGTATGCCCGCTCGCTGGAGCCGTCCATGCAGAAGGTGGCGCCCGACACGGGCTTCCGCTTCGAGACGATCTGCGAGATCCCGAGCTTCCTCGGCTCCCGGGACGACCCCGTCACCCGGCTGGCCATGCGGCTGGCCGGCGAGCAGCGCACCACGCTGGTCGCCTTCGGCACCGAGGCGGGGCTGTTCAAGAACGCCGGGATCCGCACGGTGGTGTGCGGCCCGGGCAGCATCGAGCAGGCGCACCAGCCCGACGAATACGTGAGCCTGGAGCAGCTGGCGCGCTGCCAGGCCTTCATGGAGGGCCTGGCGCAGGTGCGCGCGCTGGACTAGGAGCAGGCTCCTAGGTGCGCACCCGGCCGTCGCCGGTCAGCATCGACAGCTCGACGAACTTGGAGGCGACGTGGTCGCCCTGCGAGAACGACACGTTGAAGCCGCCGAAGGATTCGTCGCCCAAGGTCTCCAGCGCGGCGATCAGGCTGTCGCGGGTCGGCCGGGCGGAGCCGCGCCGCAGGCCTTCGGTCATCACCTTCGCGGCCAGGTAGCCCTCCATGCTGGAGAAGTTGACCTGGTATTCGGGGCCGGCCTTCTTCGCCGCGTCCGCGAACTCCCGGGTGATGGCGCGGGCCGCGTAGTACGGCGAGGGAACGACCTGCGAGACGACGACGCCGGCCGCGTCCTTGCCCAGTTCGTCGGCCAGCGCCTGCGTTCCCACGAAGGACACGTTGAAGAAGGTGCCGCCGAAACCGGCCGCGCGGGCGGCGCGGATGAAGGCGGCGCAGGCCTTGTACGCGCCGATCTGCACGATCGCGTCGGGCATCGCCGGCACCAGGGCCTTCACCGCCGGGGCCACCACCACCGAGTTGCGCTCCACGGTGGCCAGCGCCACCGGCTTCATGTTGCGCGACTTCAGCGCCAGTTCCACCCCGTCCAGACCGGCCTTGCCGTAGGCGTCGTTCTGGTAGAAGACCGCGATCTTCTGCAGGCCCAGCGAGGTGAGCTGCTTGACGATCAGCTCGGTCTCGTCGTTGTAGGAGGCGCGGATGTGGAAGGCGTAGCGGTTGAACGGCTGGCGCAGTCCCATGGCGCCCGTGAACGGCGCGAAGAAGGGCACCCGGGCGGCCGTGGCCAGCGGCAGCGCCGCCAGGCTGGTCGGCGTGCCGATGTAGCCGAAGAGGGCCAGCGGGTCCTCCGCGATCAGCTTGCGCGTGTTCTCCGCGCAGCGGTCCGGCTCGTAGCCGTCGTCGAGCTTGACCAGCTCGATGGGCCGGCGGTGCACGCCGCCCTGGGCATTGACCTGGTTGAAATAGAGTTTCGCGCCCTGGTGGAACTGGATCCCCAGCTGCGCGGCCGGGCCGCTGAAGGCGGCGGACTGGGCGAGCAGGATGCGCTCGGACTGGGCGCGCAGCGCCGGGGCCGCGGCCAGTGCCGCGGCGGAAGCGGCGGCGCGGGTGAAGGTGCGTCGGTTGAGCATGGAAACGATTCTCCAGGGGCAGAGCTTGCTGTTGGCTGTCGCACCATCGCCCTTGCACGCCGGGCGACAATGCGGTTTTGCGCAGAATGCACCATATGGCCCCGGTTCCGGAAACGAAAGAGCTAGCTGCCGTGCGGCAGGTGCGGGGCGCCTGTCCGCACGACTGCCCCGACACCTGTGCACTCGTCACCACAGTGCGCGAGGGCGTGGCCCTGCGCGTGCAGGGGAACGCCGACCATCCGCCGACGGGCGGCGTTCTTTGCAACAAGGTGTCGCATTACGTGGAGCGGACCTACCATCCGCAGCGGCTGCTGGAGCCGATGCGCCGGGTCGGCCCGAAGGGCTCCGGCCGCTTCGAGCCGGTGGCCTGGGACACGGCGCTGGACGACATCGCCCGCCGCCTGGGCGCGATCGCCGCGCGCGACCCGCAGGCCATCCTGCCCTACAGCTACGCCGGCACCATGGGCCTCGTGCAGGGCGAGAGCATCGCCGCCCGCTTCTTCCACCGGCTGGGCGCCTCGCTGCTGGATCGCACCATCTGCGCCTCCGCCGGCGCCGAAGCCCTCACCCAGACGCTGGGCGGCAAGGTCGGCATGAAGGTGGAGTTCTTCGCCGAGGCGAAGCTGATCCTCGTCTGGGGCAGCAACTCCATCGCCAGCAACCTGCATTTCTGGCGCCTGGCCCAGGAGGCCAAGCGGCGGGGCGCGAAGCTGGTGTGCATCGACCCGCGGCGCAGCGAGACCGCGGAGAAGTGCCACGAGCACGTGCAGCTGCTGCCCGGGACCGACGCGGCGCTGGCCCTGGCCCTGATGCACGAACTGGTGGTCAACGACTGGCTGGACCACGACTACCTCGCCGCCCACACCTCGGGCTGGGAGGCGCTGCGCGAACGCGCGCTGCGCTGGTCGCCCGAGCGCGCCGCCGCCGTCTGCGGCATCCCGGCGCAGCAGATCCGCGACCTGGCCCGCGACTACGGCACGACGAAGCCGGCGGCCATCCGCCTGAACTACGGCATGCAGCGGGTGCGCGGCGGCGGCAACGCCGTGCGGGCGGTGGCCTGCCTGCCGGCGCTCACGGGCGCCTGGCGGCACCGCGCCGGGGGCGTGCTGCTGTCGAATTCCGGCGTGTTCCCGGTGGACCGCGCCTACCTGCAGCGGCCGGACCTGCTGGGCGCGCGCCGCCCGCGCACCATCAACATGGTGACCATAGGCGACGACCTGCTGCGGCCGCCTTCCCCCGCGTTCGGCCCCGCCATCGAGGCGGTGGTCGTCTACAACAGCAACCCGGTGGCGGTGGCGCCCGAATCGGGCAAGGTGGTGCGCGGCTTCGCCCGCGAGGACCTGTTCACCGTGGTGCTGGAGCACTTCCGCACCGACACCGCGGACTACGCCGACTACCTGCTGCCGGCCACGACGCAACTGGAACACTGGGACGTGCACGCCTCCTATGGCCACACCGACGTGGTGCTGAACCGGCCGGCCATCGCGCCGGTGGGGCAGGCGCGCACCAACACGCAGGTGTTCCGCGAACTGGCCGCGCGCATGGGCTTCGACGAACCGTGCCTGCGCGAGGACGACGAGAGCCTGTGCCGCCACGCCTTCGGCGACAAGGTGGACTTCGGGCTGCTGCTGGAGCAGGGCTTCGCCAGCCTGCAGGTGCCGGATGCGCCCTTCGCGCAGGGGGGCTTTCCCACGGCCTCCGGGCGCTGCGAGTTCTTCAGCGAGCGCCTGGCCCGCCAGGGGCTGGACGGCCTGCCGGACCACGTGCCGAACTACGAGGCGGTGGGCAGCTCCACGCGCTATCCGCTGGCGATGATCTCCCCGCCCGCGCGCAACTTCCTCAATTCCAGCTTCGTCAACGTGCAGAGCCTGCGCGACATCGAAGGCGAGCCGCTGCTGGAGATGCACGCGGGCGATGCGGCCGCGCGCGGCCTGCAGGACGGGCAGGTGGTGCGGGTGTTCAACGACCGCGGCGAGTACGCCTGCCGGCTGCGCGTGTCCCCGCGGGCCCGCCCGGGCGTGGTCAACGGCCTGGGGATCTGGTGGCGCAAGCTGGGGCTGGCGGGCACCAACGTCAACCAGCTCACCAGCCAGCGGCTCACCGACCTCGGCCGCGCGCCGGTGTTCTACGACTGCCTGGTCGAAGTCCAGAGCGCGTGAGGAAGAAGGCACTCTTCATGGGGTTGGCAGCGGTGGCGGGGGTGGCGGTGGCGGCGACGCTGTGCCTGTCGGGATGCGCGAACCTCGGCTACTACTGGCAGTCGGTCACCGGGCACCTGAAGATCATGAGCGCGGCACGGCCGGTGCACGACCTGGTGCAGGAACCGGAAACCCCGGAGCGGCTGCGCGAGCGGCTGCGGCTGTCGCAGCGCATCCGCGAGTTCGCCGTGCGCGAACTGAAGCTGCCGGACAACCCCAGCTACCGGCGCTATGCCAACCTGCGCCGCCCGGCCGCCGTCTGGAACCTCACCGCCGCCACCGCCTATTCGCTGGAGCTCAAGACCTGGTGCTTCCCCTTCACCGGCTGCGTGGGCTACCGGGGCTACTACGACGAGGCGAAGGCGCGCAAGGAGGCGGGCGAACTCGCGCAGCAGGGCTACGAGACCGGCGTCTATCCCGTGACCGCCTATTCGACGCTGGGCCTGATGAACTGGGCGGGCGGCGACCCGCTGCTCAATACCTTCATCGGCTACCCGGAAGGCGAACTGGCCCGGCTGCTCTTTCACGAACTGGCCCACCAGGTCGTCTACGTGAAGAACGACACCACGTTCAACGAGTCCTTCGCCACCGCCGTGGAACGCATCGGCGGCGCGCGCTGGCTGCAGGCGGAGGCGGACGACAAGGCGCGCCAGGAGTACGCCGCCTTCGACCAGCGCCGGCGCCTGTTCCGCGCGCTCTCGCGCGCCACGCGCGAGCGCCTGAAGGCCGTCTACGAGACCCCCGGCCTGGCGCCCGAGGCGAAGGAGAAGGCCAAGCAGGAGGTCATGGCGCAGTTCCGCGCCGACTACGCCCGCATGAAGGAACAGGCGGGCGGCGACCCGCTCGTGTGGCGCGCCTACGACCGGTGGGTGCGCGAGGCCAACAACGCCTTCTTCGGCGCCCAGGCCGCCTACGACGAACTGGTGCCGGGCTTCGAGGCCCTGTTCCGCATCAAGGGCGGGACCTGGGAGGCGTTCTATGATGCGACCCGGCAGCTCGCCGCCCTGCCCAAGGAAGAGCGGCACCGACAATTGAAGGAGGCCGCTGGTGGCTGACATCCATATCGTCCGCGAGCACGGGCTCGGGCTGGAACAGGCCCGCAAGCTGGCCTTCCGCTGGGCCGAGGTCGCGGAAAAGAAGCTGGAAATGGACTGCACCTACGAGGAGGGCAAGGCCCACGACGTGGTGAGCTTCAAGCGCCCGGGCGCGAGCGGCGAACTGCGGGAGGGCAAGGACCGCTTCGAGCTGAACGCCCGCCTGGGCATGCTGCTGGGGGTGTTCAAGGGCAAGATCGAAAGCGAGATCGTCCGCAACCTCGACGAGCTGCTGGCGCACAAGGACCCGCTGTACGCCTTCGAGGCGGGGCTGGCCAGGCACGAGGCGAAGCACGAGGCGAAGCACCCGGCCAAGCACGAGAAGCACGAGAAGCACGAAGCCAAGCACGCCAAGCATGCCGAGCCGCACAAGGCGGCGCCCAAGACGGCTGCCAAGGCACCGGCGGCGCGCAAGGCGAAGTAGGACGCCTTGGATCCCCGCCTGCGCGGGGATGACGGTCCTCGGGCGACGCGCGCTCAGCCCAGGGACTGGATCAACTCGATGTACTGCCGCTTGGCATCGTCGCTCGCCGTGCCCTTGAACCCGTTCCACGCATCCCACTTGGCGCGGCCGATCATGTCGCCGAAGCCGGGCTTCTTCTCCGTGTTGTCGCCGATGGTCGCCTGCTTGTACAGGCCGTAGATCTTCAGCAGCGTCGCGTTGTCCGGGCGCTGGGACAGCTTCTTGGAATTGGCGACGGCGGCTTCGAAGTCGGCGTTGAGGTCGGCCATGGATGCTCCTGCGTTCGGTTCGTTGGGGTCGGCTATCTTAATTTCATGGCCGCGGCCAGAATAGGGCGCACCACCAAATGCAAGAGGGGACGAGGCGATGAAGCTGGCCGGCGAAGGCATGTCCAAGGTCGACACGGCGTGGCTGCGCATGGATTCCGCCAGCAACCTGATGCTGATCCTGGGGGTGTGGACCCTGCGCCCCGCGGTCCGCTACGAGGCGCTGTGCCGGCGCATGGAGGAGCGGCTGCTGCCTTACCACCGTTTCCGCCAGCGGGTGGTGGAAGACGCCGGCGGCACCCGCTGGGTCGACCACGAGGTCGACATCCGCCAGCACGTGGTGCGCGAGAAGCTGCCCCGGCGCAAGGGCGGGGCGCAGGCCGCGCTGCAGGAGCGCATCGGGCAACTCGCCATGACGCCCCTGGACCGCAGCCGGCCGCTGTGGCAGATGCACCTGGTGGAGGACTACGAGGGCGGCTCCGCCCTGATCATCCGCATCCACCACTGCATCGCCGACGGCATCGCCCTGATCGCCGTCACGCTGTCGCTGGTGGACGGCGGCGCGCCGCCCCCGGCGCGCGCGCGCAGGCCCGCCCCTTCCGATGCCGAGGCCTGGCTGGCCCACCACCTGGCCAAGCCGCTGGCGGCGCTCGCCATCAAGGCCCTGGACGCGGCGGGCGACGGCGCCGCCCGCTCGCTGTCGCTGCTGCTGGATCCGCGCAAGGGCGTGCACGGTTCGATGGACCTGGCGCACACGGCCTACCAGCTGGTCACCGATGCGGCGGCCCTGCTGCTGATGCCGGACGACTCGCCCACCCGCCTGAAGGGCAAGCTGGGCGCCAGCAAGCGCGTGGCCTGGTGCCCGCCGCTGCCGCTGGACGAAGTGCGGGCGATCGCCAAGGCCCTGAACTGCTCCATCAACGACGTGCTCCTGAGTTGCGTGGCCGGCGCGATCGGCCAGTACCTGCGCGCGCAGGGCGACGCAGTCGAGGGGGTCGAGATCCGCGCGATGATCCCGGTGAACCTGCGGCCGATCGAGCACGCGCACAAGCTGGGCAACCAGTTCGGGCTGGTGCCCCTGGTGCTGCCGGTGGGCCTCGCCAACCCGATCGAGCGCGTCTACGAGGTGCGCCGGCGCATGGACGCGCTCAAGGGCAGCACGCAGCCGCTGCTGGCCTTCGCGGTGCTGGCGCTCGCGGGGCTGCTGGTCAAGCCGGCGCAGGACGCGATCATGGACCTGTTCCGCAGCAAGACCACGGCGGTGATGACCAACGTGCCGGGCCCGCGGGAGAAATTGAAGGTGCTGGGTTCGACCCTGGAGCAGGTGATGTTCTGGGTGCCGCAGTCCGGGGACATCGGGCTGGGCGTGTCCATCCTCAGCTACGGCGGCGGCGTGCAGTTCGGCGTGATGGCCGACACGCTCCTGTGCCCCGACCCGCAGGACATCATCGACCAGTTCGAACCGGAGTTCGCCAAGCTGTCGCTGGTGACGCTGATGCTGCCCTGGGGGGACGATGAGGGATGAGCGGCATCACATGTCATTGCGGGGATGACTGGCATCACATGTCATTGCGGGCTTGACCCGCAATCCATGCCGGCGCGCGCACACGCCGCGAAGGATCCGGGTCCGGCCCGGGATGACATGCCTCAAGCCTCCTGCTTGATCCTCAGCGTCGTGAACTCCGCCTCGTAGTCCTTGGCCAGCGCAAGCTTCTGCTCGTCGCTCAGCACCTCGCCCGCCTGCGGGAAGAACTTCTGCTCCTCCTCCTGCAGGTGGTGCTCGATCTTGTCGCACAGCTTGCGGCAGCATTCCTGCCATTCGGCCGCGTGCGGGTCCACCTGCTCCAGGTGTTCCACCATCTCGTCCATCACGTGGTGTTCGGCGATGGCATGGCGCGAGAGGTCCACCGATTCGTCGTGCTGCATCAGCGGGATGTAGAAGCAGCGCTCCTCCGCCGTCTCGTGCGCCGACAGCTCCGCCTTCAGTTCCTCGAAGACGTGCTGCCGTTCCTCGGTCGCCGGCTTGCTGGCGAGCAGGCGTGCGTAGAGTTCCCGCTGGGCCGCGTGGCTCACCAGCAGGGCCTGGAAAATGTTCATCGGCTGCATCCGCGCATTCTTCCGCCCGGCTGAGCCTGCCGATGTAGTCTGCGGACGCATGCCGCCGTAGGGGCGGCCGGACTCAGGCGGGCAGCCCGGCGCGCGCGCGCTCGACGTCCAGCCGCTCCATGGCGTCCAGCGGCTGGATCGCCGCGGCCTTCTCGTACAGCCGCCTGGCCTCGCCGAGCTTGTCCTCGCCTTCCAGCATCAGGAGGCCGTTGGCGTATTCGATCCAGGCGACGGGCGAGCGCGGGTGCAGCGCCAGCGCCTGCGCGAACATCTTCAGCCCGGTGTCCTTCCTCGCGCCATAGGTCATGCCGCCGATCAGCGTGCCCACCTTGTCGATCACCTCCGCATGGAAGGCGCCCAGCGCCAGGTGCGCGGCCGCATGCAGCGGCTGCAGCTGGATCGTGCGTTCCAGCGACTCCTTCACCTTGCCGCCCAGGCCCTGCGCCAGCGCCCTGGCCACGCTGATGCCCTGGCTGTAGCGGCCCAGGGCGTAGGCATGCAGGTACCAGGCGTTGGGGTTGTGCGGTTCCGCCGCCGCCTGCAAGGCCGCGCGGCCCGCGGCCTCCTCGAACAGGGCGAGCCTCGCCTGCTCCTGCCGCTCCAGGTGGGTGGCGTAGATGCAGGTGGCCCGGTTGGCGACGGTGATGCCCGCGCCGCCGGCCGCGAGTCCGGCGTCCGCCGCGCGCCGGAAGTCCCCGTTGTGGAACAGGACCCAGGCCGCGAGCACCTCGGGATCGGCCGGCAGCGGTTCGGCGTCGCCCGCATGCAGCCGCGGCCACTCGCGCGCGATGCTGGCGGCGTCGTGCTGGAATTCGCCCAGCTGCGGAAAGGCCGTCCACGGGGCCATGCTGTCTCCCTGGGGCCTGCCTCAGGCGGACGGCGTCGTGTTGCCTCCATAGGCGCCGGCCAGCTGCAGCAGGTGGGTGCGTTGTGCAGGTTCCAGATAGGGTACCAGCAGATGGAGCACGTGGTGTGCTCCGCGCAGCAGCGCCTGCTGCGCCGCCTCCGGCTCCAGCGCGCGGCGCGGGTCGCGGACGTACTCGTAACTGAGCCAGTAGGTGAGCACGACCACCATGCTGGTGGCGGTTGCCTCCACCTCGCGCGCGTCGATGTGCACGGCCCCCGAGCGGCTCATCCCGTCCAGGAGCGCGCGCACGGCCCGCGCCTTGTTTTTCAGGACGTACTGGAAATGCGTTTCCAGCCGCCGGTTCTTGGACAGCAGGTCGTTGAGGTCGCGATAGAGGAAACGGTAGTGCCAGATCAGCTCGAACAGCGTGTGCAGGAAGAACCAGGCGTCCTCCACGTCGCGCACGCCGTCCGCCGCATTGAGCAATTCGCTTAAGCCCGCCTCGTAGCGGTCGAACAGCGAGTTGATCAGCTCGTCCTTCGCGGGGTAGTGGTAGTACAGGTTGCCGGGGCTGATGTTCAGTTCGGCGGAGATCAGCGTGGTGGAGACGTTCGGCTCGCCGAAGCGGTTGAACAGGTCCAGCGTGACCTCGAGGATGCGTTCGGCCGTGCGCCGCGGGGCTTTCTTCGCCATGGTCAGGCGGGATGCAGGGCGCGTTCGAGCTCGTCGAGCACGGTGTGCAGCCGTACCAGCGCGCCGGCCAGCCGGCGCGGGCGCGGGGGCGACAGCAGGATGCGCGCCGCATCGTGCAGGACGGCGGAGCGGATGCGCACGCCGTGCCTTCCGAGGGTGGCCGCGAGCCGCGCCTCGTGCGCGCGCAGCCAGCCGCGCGTCTGCTGGTAGGCGTGTTCGGCCATGCGGCGGCGCTGGCCGTAGCTGAAGGGATTGGCGCCGAACAGCTCGGGGTCGCGCGGGTCCGGCTCCAGCAGCACGATGTCCGCGCCGGGATAGGCCTGCGCATAGTGCTTCATGCCCAGCGCCAGCCGCGAGTGGATCATCGTGCGGAAGGTCTGGCTGAGGACGGCGGCCAGGCCGCCGTCGGCCAGGCGGGGCACCGCGAAGGGCACCAGCGGGTTCACGCACAGGACGAGGTCCATGCCCTCGTCCAATGCCGCCGACGCGTGCATGGTCTTGGCCAGGGCGCCGTCGACGTAGTGCCGGCCCTCGATGCGCACGGGCGGGAACAGCCCCGGCAGGGCGCAGGTGGCCTGCACCGCCCGCGAGACGGGCACGTGGTCCCAGCCGGGCGCACCGAAGGCGACCGGGCGGCCGGTATCGAGCTCGGTGGCCAGCAGGGTGAGGCGGCTGCGCAGGGTGCGGAAGTCGTTGCTGCGCCCGGGGCGGGAGAAGATCTCCCGCAGCCGCAGGTGGACCTGCTCGTTGGAGAACAGCCCCGTGGGCAGCACGGGGGCCATGCCTTCGACCGCCTGCAGGACCGGCTTGCGGCCCCAGCTCGCCTGCCACAGGGCAGTGGCGGCCAGCGCGGGCAGGCGGCGCGCCCGCTCCAGGAACTCGCGGTAGGCGGGAACGGTGAGCCAGGCGGGGTCGAACACCTCGCCGCCGGGCGCGGTGTTCTCGATGAAGGAGGCGCACATCTCGCGCGGGGAGATGCCGTTGGCCAGCCCCGCCGCGATGAAGCCGCCGGCGGAGACGCCGACGTAATGCTGCAGCGCGGTGAAGTCCAGCCCCTCGAGCGATTCCTCCAGCGCGCAGAGCGCCCCGATCTCGTAGATCGCGCCCAGCGGGCCGCCGCCGGCCAGTGCCAGCGCGACCCGCGGCGTCCTGCTGGCGGCCCGGCCCCGGCGCACGGTCAGCCGGCGGCCTTGCG
>DASWUI010000598.1:0-5045 GCA_036401715.1 Ramlibacter sp.
CAGGCTCCTGGGAACGGAGCTTATCCGGACTCGGCTTCCCTGGTCCCGCCGAGGGATTGCGCCAGCGACGCGGCTAGGCAGGCGTGCGTTGGCCGAACCAGCCTGCCGGCGGCCGATGCATGGGCAGCCCGGACACGTCCATCCGGACCCGCAGGATGCTGCCGCTCACCGACTCGGTGAAGTAGAGGTCGGTGCGCCGGGCACCGCCGAAGGCCAGGTTCGTGAGTGAAGTGCCCACGGGGCTCTGGATCACTTCGACCGGTTGCCCCTGCGGGGACAGCACCCAGCAGCAGCCCAGCCCCGGATTCGCCACGAGGATGCGTCCGCTGGCATCCACGGCCAGCCCGTCGGGGCCGCTCGGGCCATACGAGGTGAAGAACGCACTGACCTTGGAGACGCTGCCGTCTTCCAGCAAGGGAACACGCCAGACCTGGTTGCCGCGCGTCACGGCGAGGTACAGCACGCGCTCGTCGGGCGACAGGGCCACGCCGTTCGGGCTGGGCACGTTGTCCAGGAGGCAGTCGAGGCGGCCGTCCGGGCGCAGGCGGTAGAGCCGCCCCGTCGGATCGTGGAGTCCCGTCTGCCCCTGGTCCGTGAAGTAGAGGTTGCCCGCGCGATCGAAGACCAGGTCGTTGAGCCCCTTGAATCGCTCGGAATTGCGCCGCTCCAGCACCGGGCGCACCCGGCCCGTCGCCAGCTCGCATTCCATCAGGCCGTTCTGGTAGTCGGTGACGAGCAGCCTTTGCTCGTCGAGCAGCTTCATGCCGTTCGGCTCCCCCCGCCATTCCGCCACCTGGTTCCAGCTGCCCTGCGGATCGATGCGGAAGATGCGGCCGAACGGGATGTCCGTCACGTACAGGTTGCCCGCGTCATCGAACACCGGCCCTTCGAGGAAGGAGTCGGTGGGCTGGCCGCCGCGGTTGGCATCGGCCCACGCCGAACGCACGCCGGTGCGGCGGAACTCCTGCGGCATGGCGGTGAACACCTCTGCCTGGCGGACGACGGGCTGCTGCAACAGGAACATGGGAAGGCTCCTACGGGTGCCTCATTCCTTCTTGATGTCGGCCGCCTTCACCGTGGCCGCCCACTTGGCGGATTCCGCGTCGAGGTACTTGCGGAACTCCTGGGGGCTGGAGGCGACCACCTTGGAGCCGAGGGTTTCGAACTTCGCCTTCACCTCCGGCATGGACAGGACCTCCTTGACGGCGCCCTGCAGGCGGTTCACCACCGCGGGCGGCGTTCCCTTCGGCACGAACATGCCGTTCCATTCGTAGGTCTCGTAACCCTTCACCGCCGTCTCGGCAATGGTAGGCACGTTCGGGAAGTTCGGGTTGCGCGTGGCGGAAGTGATCGCCAGCGGCTTGACCAGTCCGTTCTTCACGTGGCCGCTGAGCGCCGGCAGGTTGCCGAAGCCCATGTCGACTTCCCCGCCGACGATGGCCATCAGCCCCGGCCCGCCGCTCTTGTAGGGCACGTGCAGCGTCCGGATGCCCGCGCCCTGGTTGAACAGCTCCGCGCCCATGTACTGGACCGTGCCCTGGCCGCCCGAGCTGAAGGTCAGCTTGCCCGGCTGGGCCTTGGCGGCCTTGATGACGTCCTGGATGCTGTTGAAGGGCGAGGACTTGGGAACCGCCAGCAACATCGGCGTGACGGCCACGAGGCTCACCGGCACGAGGTCCTTCTGCGGATCGAAGGGCAGCTTCTGCAGGTGCGGATTGATCGACAGCGGCGTGGCGTCGTACAGCACGGTGTAGCCGTCGCCCTCGGCTTGCGCGACGGATTGCTGGCCGATGATGCCGCTGGCGCCCGCCTTGTTGACGACCACCACCGAGGTGTTCAGCTTCGGCCCGAGGTTCTGGGCGATGACGCGGGCCAGCGCATCGGCAGTGCCGCCGGGCGCGTAGGGCACGACGATGCTGACGGTCTTGCCGTCGGGCCAGGCGGCCGAAGCCGGCAGCGGCGCCGCGGCGAACGCCACGGCCAGGCCCGCGAGGGCGGTGTTCAGGGAGAGTCGCTTCATGCGTGTGATCCTCGTGGAAATTTCGGTCAGGTGGTGGCGATCGGTGTCGCCGGCGAGCCGACGGCACCCGGCAGGCGCAGCGGCGGTGCGGTGAGCAGGAACCGGTGCCGCCCCCGCGCACGCAGCCAGCGCGCCCGTTCGGTCAGGTACCAGAGCTCGCCCAGGGGGATCCCGTTCTTGAAGAGGCAGTGCTCGTGCAGCGGCAGCCGCGGACGCCGGATGCGGCCGGCGGATGCCGGCTGGGGCACGACCAGTTCCACCGCAGGGTTGTCCGCGACCAGGCAGGCCAGGCGGACGTCCACGATCCAGTCCAGCAGCCTCGCGTCCTTGCCGTCCAGGCCGCTGCCCGTCTCGTGCAGGCGGGCCACGTCGGGCTGGCGGTCCATGGCCAGCAGCGTGTCGGCGAACCCGGTGTGCAGGCACACCATGTCGCCGGGCTCGATCGCGATGCCATCCGCGTCCAGGATGCGCATCAGCTGGTCGTAGCCCACCGCCTGGCGGCGGCGGCCGAGATGGTGCTCGAGGTCGACCAGCACGCCGCGCCCCTGCACGCCGTGTTCGGCCATGTTCTCGATGCCCAGCTTCGCGGCGCGCGGGTCCGGATACTGCGCGAACGTTCCTTCGGCCGAGCGATCCTCGCTGCCCGCGTGGATGTCGGCACCGGCGCGAAAGCCGTTGTAGAAGACCATCTCGGGCACGCCGTCGCCGTCGGCGTCGAAGCGGCTTCCCATGTGGGCCAGGCTGTCCCACTGCGTCGAGTACTGCAGGCTCATGAGGACCACGTCGTCGTTGACGACGTCCGTCAGGTCCGCATCCTCGCTGGCGTAGCTCCAGCAGAAGCCCTGCTGTCCCTGGCTCTTTCCGTCCCGGAGGACGGCGAAGCGGCGCGGCGGGATGCGGCGCGCGTTCAGGGACTGCCCGCCCGGGACGTCCAGCGGCAGGCTCAGGCAGAACGTGCGGCCCTCGCGCACCTCGGCGATGCCCTCGAGCACCTTCGCGGGCGTGACCAGGTTCAGGCGCCCCCGCTGGTCGTCGGGCCCGAATTCCCCCCAGTGCGCGCCCTCGGGCGCCTGCTTCCATCGGCGCGCCATGGTTCAGGCGGGCTGGGCCTGCAGGACCTGCAGGACGTTGCGGGCCGCGCCCACGCCCATGTTGACGTAGGCATCGCCGGTCACGCCGCCGATGTGCGGGCTCAGCACGACGGTGCGTTCGCCGTGGAACGGATGCGGCGCCGTCATCGGTTCCGCCGCGAAGCTGTCCAGGCCGGCGGCAGCGACCTGCCCGGAGCGCAGGGCCGCGAGCAGCGCCGCCTCGTCCACGAGTCCGCCGCGCGCCGTGTTCACCAGGATCACGCCCCGCTTGCAGGCCTGCAGCGTCTGCGCGTTCACCAGGTTGCGGTTCTCCGGCGTCAGGGGACAGTGCAGCGAGATCGCATCGGATTCCCGCCAGACCGTCGCGAGGTCGACGGGGCGCACGTACTCGGGCAGGCCCTGGGCGAAGGGATCGAAGCCGATCACCTTCATGCCCATGGCATCGCACATGCGCGCGAAGCGCTGGCCGATGGCGCCGAGACCCACCAGGCCGATGGTGCGGCCGTGCAGTTCCAGGCTCTTGTGCGTGGCCTTGTCCCAGTGCCCGGCGTGCATGCGCTCGTTGAGCTGCACGACCGACTTCGCGCAGGCGAGCAACAGGGCGAGGGACTGCTCCGCGACGGCGGCGGCATTGGCACCGGCGGCGGCACGGACTTCGATGCCGCGGGCCCGAGCGGCGTCCTTGTCGATGGTGTCGGTGCCGCTGCCGTGCTTGGAGATCACGCGCAGGGAAGGCGCGGCATCCATGACGGCGGCGCCGACCTTGCCGTAGCGCACGATCATTGCCACGGGATCGTGCTTGTCGCACAGCGCGACGAGGTCCGCTTCCTGCGGCGCCTTGCCGGCGTAGACGATCTCGAACTCCTCCAGCAGCGCGAGGGCCTGCGGGGCGAGGTCGGCGCCGGTGACGATGAGGGCGCGCCTGCTCACAGCGATTCGCCTTCCTTGAGCACGCCCGCGGTGCGCAGGGCGGCGGCGAGCCAGGGGGCCGCGGTGTTGCCCTGCTGGATGCCCGCGATGCGCGCGTTCTCGTCTTCCACCTTCTTGCGCGCCAGCGGCAGCAGGCCCTCGACGCGCTCGCGCTCGATCACCACCACGCCGTCGGCATCGGCGACCACCAGGTCGCCGGAGCGCACGGTCACGCCGCCCACGCTCACCGGATGGCCGATGCGGCCGGGCACGTTCTTCGTGGGACCGTTGGGGTTGGTGCCGAACGAGAAGACGGGATAGTCCATCTCGTCGATCTCGAGGCTGTCGCGCACGGCGCCGTCGATCACCACGCCGGCCAGGCCCAGCTGCTTGCAGGCCGTCATCATGATGGTGCCCATGAGCGCGGCGGTCTGGTCGCCCTTGCCGTCGATGACCAGCACGTCGCCGGGCTTCGCCAGGGCGATGGCGGCGTGGATCATCAGGTTGTCGCCGGGGCGAACGTCCACCGTCAGCGCCGGGCCGGCGAGCTTCATGCGCGGGCGCAGCGCCGCGATGCGGCCGTGCAGCGCGCCGCGGCGGCCGTTCACGTCCGCCAGGATGGCGGCCTGGAATTCGGAAGCCTGGCGCACCAGGGCGGGGGAGACGCGCTCGAAGTCGCGCACGATGTCTTGGGACATGGGTAGCTTTCGGGGAAATGGGGGCCCTTGGCCCGGTTCGCGGCGTCGCCCGTCGTGGGGCACGGCGGGCCGGCCGCATGCGGCCGGCCGCCCGTATCAGTCGATCTTGGCGCCGGAGTCCTTGACCGCCTTGCCCCAGCGGACGAGGTCGTCGCGGATCAGCTTGGCGAACTCTTCGGGCGAGCCACCGAGGATGTCCGCCCCCTGGGCGCCCAGCTTGCGTGCGAGCTCTGGGTCCTTCAAGGCCTTGTTGATGTCCGCGTTCAGCTTCGCGACCACGTCCTTCGGGACGTTCGCCGGGCCGAGGACGCCGAACCACGTGACGGC
>DASWUI010000599.1:0-10881 GCA_036401715.1 Ramlibacter sp.
CGAACAGCATGAAGATCGCGCCCACCACGGACATCCAGTAGCGGGTCATCCCGGTGATCACGTCTTCAAGGTAGAGGAACACCGCCGCGCCCACGAAGGGGCCGAAGAAGGTGCCCATGCCGCCGAGCAGGCACATCATCACCGCCTGCCCGGACTGCAGGTAGTGCAGCGAATCGACCGGCACCACCGACAGGTGCAGCGCCCGCAGCGCACCCGCCAGGCCGCACAGGCCGGCGGAGAGCACGAACACCAGCAGCTTGGAACGCGCGACGTCGTAGCCGCAGGCGGCGGCGCGCTTCTCGTTCTCGCGGATCGCCTCCATCACGGCGCCGAAGGGGGAGGCGAGGATGCGCGAAACCAGCCACAGCGCCAGCGCGACGAAGATGTAGAGCACGTAGTACTTGGTCGTGGGCTGGTTGAAGTCCAGCGTCCAGCCGCCCACTTCGAGCGGGGCCACCCTGACGCCGCGCAGCCCGTTCTCGCCGCCGGTCCATTTCTCCGCCTTGTAGAAGGCGTAGTAGACGATCTGCCCGAGCGCCAGGGTCACCATGGCGAAGTAGATGCCGCGCGTGCGGATGGCGAGGAAGCCGATAAGGGCGCCCACCAGGGTCGCGGCGACCACGCCGATGGCCAGGGCGGCCAGCCAGGGCAGCTGCGCATGCACGATCGCCATGCCCGTGAGGTAGCTGCCGGTGCCCAGGAAGGCGGCGTGCCCGAAGGACAGCATGCCGGTGTAGCCGAACAGCAGGTTGAAGCCGACGGCGTACAGGCCGAAGATCAGGATGTTGGCCGCCAGCGCCTCGTAGGGCATCAGCAGCGGGAAGACGAGCAGGAACAGCAGCACGGCGGCGACGCGGTGCCGCTGCATCGTGCGGTACAGGGAAATCATCTGCGGCAATCCTTCACGCCATCAGTCCGGCCTTGCCGAACAGCCCCTGCGGGCGCACCAGCAGCACCACGGCCATCAGCACGAAGATCGACAGCTCCGCGAACTCGGGCGCCAGCAGCGAGGTCAGGCTGAACACCACGCCCACCAGCAGGCCCGCCAGCACGGCGCCCGGCAGCGAGCCCATGCCGCCGACCACCGTCACCACGAAGGACTCGGCCAGCACCGTCACGCCCATCTCCGGGTTGACGGCGCGCGTCGGCGCCGCCAGCACGCCCGACAACCCGGCGATCGCCGTGCCGATGCCGAACACCAGCAGCCACACGCGCGCCACGTCGATGCCCAGCACGCGCACGATCTCCGGGTCGCGCGAGCCCGCGCGGATGATCAGGCCGTAGCGGGTCTTCTCGATGAACAGCCAGAGCGCCAGCACCACCGCCGCCGTGGCGCCGATCAGCATCAGCCGGTACAGCGGGAAGTGGCCGAAGCCCAGGTCCACCGCGCCGCGCAGCGCCGCCGGCGTGGAAGAGGGAAGCCCCTCGATGCCGAACATCCAGCGGATCGCGTCGATCAGCACGTAGCTCAGGCCGAAGGTCAGCAGCAGCGGGTAGTCGATGCCGCGGCCATACAGCGGCCGCACCAGGAAGCGTTCCGACAGCAGCCCGACGCAGCCGACCACCAGCGGCGTGATCACGAGGCTGACGAGGAAGCTGCCGGTGAGCGTCTGGAAGTAGACGCCGAGGAAGGCGCCCACCATGAAGAAGGCGCCGTGCGCGAAGTTCACCACCGTCAGCATGCCGAAGATCAGCGACAGGCCGACCGCCAGCAAGGCATAGATGGCACCCAGCCCGATGCCGGAGACGAGCTGCAGCGCCAGGAGCTGGGGAGTGATTTCGCCCACGGCGCGCCTCAGGCCTTGTGGCCCAGCTCGGAGCAGCTGCGCAGGTTGGCCTCGTTCGGCGGCTCGATCGCGACCACGTTGAACACGTCGTTCTTGTCCTTCATGCCCTTGGACTTGGACTCGACGATCACCACCGACTGCACCGACTGGTGGTCGCACTTGCGGTAGAACTGCTCGCCCTTGTACCAGTTGTACTTCAGGCGGCCCAGGGCCTCCGCGACCTTCAGCGACTCGGTGGTCTTGGCGTCCACCATCGCCTGCAGCACGCTGCGCACGCCGGCATAGCCGAGCGCGCCGTAGTCGGAGGGGACGGCGCCCGCGTAGGCCTTGCGGAACTTGTCGTTGAACGCCTTGGCCGCGGGGATCTTGTCCTCCATGCCCCAGTAGTAGGAGGTGCCGCCGACCACGCCTTCGAAGGCGTCGGCGCCGCCGGCCACGCGCGAGGTGAACAGCAGCACGGGCGTGATGATGCGGGTGGTCGACTTCAGGCCGAAGTCGGTCGCCTGCTTGCAGGAGTTCACCAGGTCGCGCCCGAAGTTGCACAGGACCAGGATGTCCGGCTTGAGCGACTGGATGCGCGGCAGGAAGGCCGAGTAGTCGGCCGCGCCGAGCGGGTGGCGGATGTCGGCCAGCGTGGTCGCGCCCAGCGTCTTGCCGGCGCGCTCGAAGCCGCGCACCATTTCATGGCCGTACGCATAGTCGGCGGTCAGGTACACGACCCTCTTGCCGTACTTGGGGAAGGCGTAGCGGGCGACCGCGCCGGCGGTCATGTGCGGATTGAGCGCCTCGTGGAAGGTGTAGGGGCTCCAGTCCTTGGCCTCGTTGATCGCGTCGCTCTGGCTGATCGAGTTGAAGATCACCTTGCGCTCGCGCGTCACGGCGTTGATCGACAGCTGCGTGGCCGCCGACAGCGAGCCGACGATGAAGTCGACCTTGTCCTTCTCGATCAGCTCCAGCGTGCGGGTGGCGGCCTCGCCGGGGTTGAGCTTGTCGTCGCGCACCAGCAGTTCCACCTTGCGCCCCTGGAAGCCGCCGGCATCGTTGAACTCTTTGACAGCGAGCTCGGCGGCGCGCACCTGGTCCTGCGCCTCCGCGGAGAACGCGCCGGTCAGCGGCGTCGGGAAGCCGATCTTGATCGGCCCGCCCTGGGCGCGCGCGATGTTGATCGCGAAGGGCGACGCGGCCAGCGCGGCCCCGGCGGCGCCGGCCTGCAGCACGCGGCGGCGGGACAGCTCCGTCGGCAAGGTGGAACGCGGTGAGCTCATGCTTGGTCTCCTGGTTGAAATCGGGGGGCGCTCAGGCGCCGTGGGGATCGACGGCGGTCTCGGCCATCACGGTGCCGGCGTCGCGCTCGCGCGCGCCGCGCCCGTCCTGGCCGCAGGCCTGCATGTAGGCGCCGAGGCGGCGGGCACGCTCCACCACCTCCTGGCCGGCGGCGACGCGCGGCGCGGCATAGGCGGCCAGCGCCTGCGGGCCCGCGCCATGCCGGCGCACCGCCTCTTCCAGCGCCACGGCGTCCTGCATGGCCTTGGTCACGCCCATGCCCACGTGCGGCCTCGCGACGAAGGCGGCGTCGCCGAGCAGCGCCACGCGGCCGCGGCTGATCTCCAGCGAGCGCACGTCGTAGATCGGCTGCAGGAAGGGCTGCGCGCACTTCTCCATGATCTCGGCGAAGGCGGGGGCGAGCAGGCGCCGCGCGTCCTCGCGCATCTGCGCCACCGCGCGCCACGACACCTTGTGCGGCGGGATGCCCTGCGGGTAGTGCACGCCGTCGGCGTCGGTGAGCAGTTCGGCCAGCCGCTGCGGCGCGGGCGCGGTGCGGTACCAGACGAAGTTCCATGCGCGCTGGCCGGGCTCCGTGCGGTTGCCGGTGCCGGCGACCGGGTAGCCGATCAGTTGCTCGCCGGGCGGCAGGCAGAAGCCGAAGCGCTCGAACACCGTGTCGCGGCAGGCGCGCGAGAGCACGGCTTCGTCGCACAGCCCGCGCCAGGCGATGTAGCCGGCGTATTCCGGATGCACCTGGGGCCAGTATTGCTGGCGCACCGCGGAGCGGATGCCGTCGGCGGCCACCAGGAGGTCGGCATCGAACACGCCGGCGCTGGTGTGCGCGCGCACCTGCGCCTCGTCCTGCTCGATGCGCTGCACCGTCACGTCCTGCCGGTACTGCACGTCCGCGGGCAGCAGGCCATGCAGCAGCTGGTAGAGGCGGCTCCACGACGTCAGCACCTGCGGCAGCGGCATCTCCCCGAGCACGCGCCCCGTGCTGTCCAGCGTGATGCGCCCCGGGATCGCGACACCCAGGGCATAGTCCTGCGGCATGCCGCAGCGGCGCAGCCCCGCCACCAGCGCCGCGTGCGTGACGATGCCGGCGCCGCGCCCGTCCATCGAGCCCGCCGCGCGCTCCAGCACCGTCACGGCGTGTCCGGCGCGGGCGAGCAGGTTGGCTGCCATCAGCCCACCGAGCGAGCCGCCGGCGACGAGCACGCGTGCCACGTTCAGGCGTCCAGCGCCGCCTTTTCCGCGGCAGGGTAGTTGAGTTCGACGACGACGCCGTTGGGGTCGTCCAGGAACAGCTGGTGCAGGCCGATGGCGGGCACCGTGCGCTCGCGCACGGGCACGCCCAGCCCCTTCAGGCGGTTCAGCATCCCGGCGAGGTCCTCGGCGAAGAAGGCCACGTGGTCGACGGCGCCGCTGCCCCTGAGCGAGGAGACGTCGCGGTCGCCGAGGTAGCCTTTCAGGCCCTCGGGATCCTTCGGGTCCATGCCGATGATGTGGACGACCGCGTTGGCCACGCTGCCGTGGTCGCCGCTGTACATCCACAGCCCCGGGAAGGGGAAGGGCGGGCGCGGGCCCACCGTCAGGCCCAGCACGCGCTCGTAGAACACGCGCGTCGCCTCGAGGTCCAGCGTGCGGATCGAGAAGTGGTTGAGCGTCAGGGCCACGGCTTGTTATTTACCAAGTAGTAAAGCTGTTGGACGATTGTTGAACTTGTGGTCAACACATTCATCGGGAGGAACCCTAGGCGCTCACGGCACGTGCCCGAGCGCGCGCAGGATCTTCTCCGGCGTCGCCGGTTGCGACCACACCTGCGCCCCCAGCGGCGCCAGCGCGTCGTTGATGGCATTCATCACCGCCGCCGGCGCGCCCGCGGTACCCGCCTCGCCCGCGCCCTTGGCGCCCAGCTGGCTGCTGCGCGTGGGGGTCTGCACGTGCGCGACCTCGATGTCGGGCATCTCCGCGCTCATGGGCACCAGGTAGTCGGCCAGGCTGGCATTGCGCATCAGCCCTTCGTCGTCGTAGAGGCATTCCTCCAGCAGGGCGCCGCCGATGCCCTGCACGATGGCGCCGCGGATCTGCTCGTCCACCAGCCGGGGATTGATCACGCGGCCGCAGTCCTCCACCGCCCAGTGCCTGAGCAGCCTGACGAAGCCGGTGTCGGTGTCCACCTCCACATAGGAGGCCTGCACGCCGTTGGTGAAGATGAAGGGGTAGTCGCGCTGCGCGTAGTGGCGCGTCACCATCAGCTCCGGCGTGAAGTCGGCCGGCAGCGTGTCCGAGCGGTAGTAGGCGATGCGGCCCACTTCGGTGAAGGGCATCAGCTTCTCCTCGCTGCGCGCGTCCACGACGTGGCCGCGCCGGATGGTGAGCTGCGCCGGCTCCCGCTTGAGGATCACGGCCGCCACCTTGAGGATGTTGGCGCGCAGCGCCTGACCCGCCAGCAGCACGGCCTCGCCGCCGATGCCGGCGCCGCGCGAGGCCCAGGTGCCGCCGCCGTAGGGCGTGACGTCGGTGTCGCCGGTGACCACGCGCACCAGCTCCAGGTCCACGCCGACGGCGTCGGCCGCGATCTGCCGGAAGATGCCGTCGTTGCCCTGTCCCTGCTCGCCCACGCTCACCATGACGGTCACCGCGCCGGAGGGGTCCAGCCGCATGGTCGCGCCGTCCTGCGAGGCGATGCGCGCGCCGCCCACGCCGTAGAACGTGGCGCTGGGGTTGGTGAGCTCGATCAGCGTGGCGAAGCCGATGCCGCGGTGGATGCCCTTCTTGCGCAGGGCCGCCTGTTCCGCCTTGAGCGCCGGATAGTCCATGACCTCCTCGATCTTGCGCAGGCAGGCCTCGTGCGACAGAACCTCCAGCTTGATGCCGCTCGCGCCGGTGGCCGGATAGGCGTCGTCGGGAATGACGTTGCGCTTGCGGAACTCCAGCGGGTCCATGCGCACGCTGCGCGCCGCGAGGTCCACCAGTCCCTCGGTGACGGCGCAGGCGATCGGGTGGCCGACGCCGCGGTACTGGCAGGTCGGCGTCTTGTTCTGGAACACCACGTCGAGGTGCGCGCGGTACTGCCTGTGGCGGTACGGCCCGCCCACCAGGTTCACCACCTGGTTGCCCTCGATCGCGCTGGTGCGCGGGAACATCGAATAGGGGCCGATGCCGGTGAGGTCGTCGATCTCGAAGGCGAGGATCTCGCCTTCGCGCGTGGTCGCGATGCGGCCCTTCACGCGGTGATGCCGGGCGTGGATGTCGCTGGTGAAGGACTCCAGCCGGTCGGCCACGAACTTGACCGGCCGGCGGCACAGCATCGCCAGCGCCACGGTCGCGAAGTCGTCGGGATAGGCGTGCACCTTGATGCCGAAGGAGCCGCCCACGTCCTTGCAGATCACCCGCACCGAGGATTCGGGCAGGTCGAACTGGCGTGCATACAGGTCCTGCATCATGTGCGGGGCCTGGAAGGAGTGGTACACGGTCAGGCGCTGCTCCGCCGCGTTCCAGTCCGCCAGCTGGCTGCGCGGCTCCAGCGTCACGCCGGTATGCCGCCCGAATTCGAACGTGGCCTCCACGACCGAGTCGGCGCGGGCGAAGGCCTCGTCGACGCCGCCGGTGTCCAGCTTGCGCGTGAAGCACAGGTTGTCGCCCAGCTCCGGATGGATCAGCGGCGTGGCGGGATCGAGCGCCGTCTCCATGTCCACCACCGGCTCCAGGCGCTCGAACTCCACGTTGACCAGCTGCAGCGCGTCCTCCGCCTGCTCGCGCGTCTCCGCGACCACGGCCACGACCGGCTCGCCCTGCCAGCAGGCGCGCTCGATGGCCAGCGGATACTGCGGCGCCGATTTCATGCCGGCCAGGTGGGCCAGCGTGGCGACCCAGGGCTTGCACACGGTGGCGATGTCGCGGCCGTCGGCCACCATCACGACGCCCGGCATGCGGCGCGCGGCATCGGCGTCGATGCGCAGGATGCGGCAGTGGGCCACCGGGCTGCGCCAGAAAACGGCGTGCGCCATGCGCGGCAGCTCGATGTCGTCGACGTAGGTGCCCTGTCCCTGCACCAGCCGCCGCGCGCTGGGGCGTTCGCGGTTGGTGCCGATGTAGCGCGGGTCCTCGGTGACCGGGGGCAGCGGCTTCTCGCCCACTTCCGGGCGTTCGACGACCTCGCCGCCGGCGCGCGTGTCGAGTTTCGCGTTCATGCCGCCGCCCCCGTGCGCACGCGGCCGGCGCGCTGGTCCAGCGTCTCGCAGATCGCGTCGACGATCGCGTGGTAGCCGGTGCAGCGGCAGTAATTGCCGCTCATCCACTCGCGCACCTCGGCGCGGGTGGCGTCGGGCTTCTTCTCCAGCAACTCCTTGGCCGCCATCACCATGCCAGGGGTGCAGAAGCCGCATTGCAGGGCGTTGTTGCGGATGAAGGCCTCCTGCAGGTCGCGCGCATCGCCATCCTGGCTCAGGCCCTCGATGGTGCGCACCTTGCAGCCGTCGGCCTGCACCGCCAGCGTGAGGCAGCCGCGCACGATCTTCCCGTCCACTTCGACGGTGCAGGCGCCGCAGACACCGTGTTCGCAGCCCAGGTGCGAGCCCTTCAGGCCGAGCGCGTCGCGCACGAAATCGACCAGGTGCTGCCGCGGCTGCACCGTGCGCTGGTGGGTCTGACCGTTGACGGTCACTTCGATGGGGTGATGATCGGCCATGGCGCCTCCTCGATCAGATGGTCAGGGCGGAGCGGCTCGCATGCGCGGCCGTGAGCAGCCGGCGGGCCAGCACGGTGGCGAGGTGGCGCTTGGTGGCGCTCTCGTGGTGCAGGTCGGGCACGGGATCGAGCTCCGCCTTGAGCGAGGCGAGCGCGATCTCGATGGTGCCGCTGGTGAGCGGCTTGCCGGCCAGCAGGGCTTCGGTGCGGCGCGCGCGCAAGGGCGTCGCACCCATGCCGAGGAAGGCGAGGCGCACGTTCTGCGCCACGGCGCCGTCGAAGCGCGCGGCGACGGCCAGCCCGGCGGCGGCATAGTCGCCTTGCCGGCGCGCGAGTTCGTCGAATCCGAACCAGTCGGCGGTGGTCGCCACCGGCACGTCGGCTCCGACGATGATCTCGTCGCCTGCCATCGCGGTGGTGTAGAGGTCGCGGAAGAACTCGGCGGCCGGCACGCGGCGCTGGCCGCGCGGGCCTTGCAGCGTGACGGCGCCGTCCAGCGCCAGCAGGCAGCAGGGCCACTCCGCCGCCGGGTCGCCGTAGGCGAGCGAACCGCCCCAGGTGCCGGCATTGCGGATGGCGCGGTGCGCGATGTGCGGCGCCGCCGCCGCCAGCAGCGGCGCGAGCTCGGCCACCAGGGGCGACTCCTCGATGGCTGCATGCGTGGCGAGGGCGCCGATGTACAGTCGCTCGCCGCGCCGCTCGATCCCGCGCAGGGCGCCGATGCGGGTGATGTCCACCAGCAGCGCCGGCTCGGACAGCCGCATGTTGAGCGTCGCCAGCAGCGTCTGGCCCCCGGCGAGAATCCGCGCATCGTCGCCGTGGCGCGCCAGCAGCCCGACGGCTTCCTCGACGCTGCGCACCCGAACGTAGTCAAACCGTGCCGATTTCATTCGAACCTCCTTCGCGCCGCCTTCAGAACAGCACCTTGCCGAGCCAGACTCCGAAGGCCGTGGCGCCGGCACCGAGCAGGAACCACAGGATGCGGGAGCCCTCGCCGGCCCGCGCCGGCGTCGGCGCGGGCAAGGCGGCTGGGACGGCGGCGGTCGGCGCGGCCGGGGCGCCCACGGCTTCGGCGGGCTGCACGGCGGCTTCGGGCTGCTGCGGCGAAAGGTGCAGGCGCAGCGCCTCGAAGAACTGGTCGGCGAGCTGCTTGGCCGAGGCGTCGATCATGCGGCCGCCGATCTGCCCGAGCTTGCCGCCCACGGCGGCCTTGACCGTGTACGTCAGGCGCGTGTCCTCGCCTTGCGCGTGCAGCTCGACCTGCGAGCGGCCCGAGGCCATGCCGGCGGCGCCGCCGGAGCCCTCGAAACCCATGACGCAGCGGCCGGGGGCATCGACCTCCGACAGCTTGACGGTCCCGTTGAAGCGCGCCCGCACCGGTCCGACCTTGACCATCACGCGCGCCTTGCGGACGGTGGGCGATTCGTCCACCACCTCCTCGCAGCCGGGGATGCAGGCCTGCAGCACGCGCGCGTCGTTGAGGGCGGCCCACACCCGCTCGCGCGGTGCGTTGATGGCGACTTCTCCGTTCAGTTCCATGGGCGATGTGTCTTTCCCGCGCGGGGCGGGGGCGCCGGCGCGGAATCGGGTTAGTACGGATGGCCGTATTGACCAAGCGTTAAACAATCATATGGATGGTTGACAGAGTGGTAAATAGCAGCCGACCCCGGACTAACCCTAGCCGCGCTGGCGAGCCCGCGGGCGCACCGGAAGCGGCGCCGCGCAGGCGCATGTCGGTGGCAGAGCGCGAGCGCCACATCGTGGATGGCGCCATCAAGTTCTTCTCGGAGCACGGCTTCGACGCGCAGATGCGCGAGCTCGCCGCCGCCATCGGGGTGACGCACACGCTCGTGTACCACTACTTCCCGACCAAGCAGGCCCTGGTGGACCGCGTCTACACCGAAGTGTTCGAGGGCCGCTGGAAACCCGAGTGGGAAGCGCTGCTCGACGACCGCCAGCTCGAGGTCGAGGAGAAGCTGGTGCGCTTCTACGTGGACTACGCGCGCACGGTGCTCACGCGCGAATTCGTCCGCATCCTGATCTTCTCGGGCCTCACGGACCGCAGCATCACCGACCGGTTCTTCTCGATGCTGCGCGAGCGGCTGTTCCCGCGCCTGATCCGCGAGACGCGGCGCCACCGCGGCTCGCGCAGCCGCAGCCGGCCGACGGCACGCGAGTTCGAACTGCTGCTCGGGCTGCACGGCGGCATCTTCTACGGCGGGCTGCGCTGGTACGTGTACGGCCAGGGCATCCACAGCGACCCGCCACCGCTGGACGACGAGGTGACGATCCGCGACCGCGTCCGCAGCTACCTGGAGGGCAGCGCCGCCTTCGGCAGCGGCCCGCAAGGCGGCGGCTAGCCCCGCGTTGGCGTCCTTCGCTGGCGTGCGGCGCGCGCGTGTGGCAAGCTGGGGGCCATGGCCGATGCCCCGCACACCTTCCAGGTCGACGTCGTCAGCGCCCAGGAGTCCATCTACTCCGGCGAGGCGCGCTTCGTCGTCCTGCCCGGCGAGGCCGGCGAACTGGGCATCTACCCGCGCCACACGCCGCTGATCACGCGCGTGAAGCCCGGCTCGGTGCGCATCGAGAAGGCCGACGGCAGCGAGGAATTCGTGTTCATCGCCGGCGGCATCCTGGAGGTGCAGCCGAACCGGGTCACCGTGCTGTCCGACACGGCCATCCGCGGCAAGGACCTCGACGAGGAGAAGGCCAACGAGGCGCGCGCCGCCGCCGAGGAGGCCCTGCGCAACGCGAAGACGGAGATCGACCTGGCCAAGGCGCAGTCCGAACTCGCCATCATGGCCGCGCAGATCGCCGCCCTGCGCAAGTACCGGCAGAAGCGCTAGCCTCGCGAGCGAGCGAAGCGGCAGGCAGCCCGCTCACGCGGCGTCGCGCAGGGACAGCCGGATCAGGGCCATGCCGCCCAGCGCGGCGCCGGCGGCCAGCATCCGCCGCAGGCCGCGCCGCGCGGTACCGCCGCGGCGAGCGGCGATGCCGGCGGCGGCGAGGGCCACCGCGAGCGCGGTGACCAGCAGCGCGACGTGCAGTTCGTTCACCGCGCGCTTCCCCCGGGGGAATGCACGGTGGGCAGCAGGCGGGCGTGCAGCGGCGCATACAGCTGCGGCTGCGCATCCGC
>DASWUI010000600.1:0-3079 GCA_036401715.1 Ramlibacter sp.
GTCGCAGGGGCTGTATGTCTCCGAGGGCAAGGTCTACCCGCGCGCGGTGACCGGCGTGTTCGCCCGCTGGCGCTGGGCGTTCGTGTGGCTGACCCAGCTCATCTTCTACGGGCTGCCCTGGCTGCAGTGGGGCGAGCGGCAGGCGGTGCTGTTCGACCTGGCGGCCCGCCGCTTCTACATCTTCGGCTACGTCCTGTACCCGCAGGACTTCATCTACCTGACCGGGCTGCTGGTCATCAGCGCCCTGTCGCTGTTCCTGTTCACGGCCGTCGCCGGGCGCCTGTGGTGCGGCTTCGCCTGCCCCCAGACCGTGTACACGGAGATGTTCCTGTGGATCGAGAAGCTGGTGGAGGGCGACCGCCCGCACCGCATCAAGCTCGACGCCGCCCCCATGTCCGCGCGCAAGTTCGGCAAGAAGGCGCTCAAGCAGTTCCTGTGGATCTCCCTGGCGCTGTGGACCGGCTTCACCTTCGTCGGCTACTTCACGCCGATCCAGAACCTGTGGGCCGAGTCGTTCACGCTCTCCTTCGGCCCCTGGGAGTGGTTCTGGGTGGTGTTCTACGGTTTCGCCACCTACGGCAACGCCGGCTTCATGCGCGAGCAGGTGTGCAAGTACATGTGCCCCTACGCGCGCTTCCAGAGCGCGATGTTCGACAAGGACACCCTGATCGTCAGCTACGACGCCGCGCGCGGCGAGCCCCGCGGCACCCGCGGCCGCAAGGACGACCTCAAGGCGAAGAACCTGGGCTCCTGCATCGACTGCGAGCTGTGCGTGCAGGTCTGCCCGACCGGCATCGACATCCGCAAGGGCCTGCAGTACGAGTGCATCGGCTGCGCCGCCTGCGTCGACGTGTGCGATACGGTCATGGACAAGATGAACTACCCGCACGGCCTGATCCGCTTCACGACGCAGAACGCGCTGAAGACGGGCGGGGGCGCCGGCCGCGACTTCATCCTCAAGCGGGTGCTGCGCCCGCGCGTGCTGGTCTACGGCAGCATCCTGCTGGCGCTGACGGCCGGCATGATGTTCAGCCTGGCCATGCGCACGCCGCTGAAGGTGGACGTGGTGCGCGACCGCGCGGCGCTGTCGCGCATCGTCGCCGGCGGCAAGCTGGAGAACGTGTACCGCCTGCAGGTGATGAACGCCACCGAGCAGCCGCAGCGTTACCGCATCACGGCCGACGGCCTCGAAGGCCTGGCCGTGGCCTCCGAGCGCGAGTTCGACGTCGGCCCGGCGGAGTCCCGCTGGGTGGTCCTGCGGCTGCAGCTGCCCTATGGCACGGTCGCGCCCGGTTCGCATCCGATCCATTTCGACATCGCGACCGTGGACGGCGACGCCCACGTGCGCGAGAAGTCCGTGTTCCTCGTGCCCCGCTGATGTACCGAGAAGGAGACGCAGCATGATTCCCGACAACAAGGCAATGCAGCAGGAAGGCGCCCCCTGGTGGAAGCATGGCCACGTGTGGCTGCTGATCGCCGGGCCGGTGGCCGTGATCCTCGCGGGCATCGCCACCGCCGTGATCGCGGTCCAGGGCAGCGACCCGGTGGTCGACTCCGATTACTATCGGCGTGGCATCGAGATCAACAAGACGCTCGCGGCGCGCGACAAGGCGCACCTGCCGGCGCTGCAGGGACGCAACCACGCGGCGACGCCGGTGGCGCCCTGAGGCGTCCTGGGGCCCGCGCCGGGCGAGGCAAAGGAGAACGGATGGTGAACCGGATGATGTGGATCGCGTGGCCTGCCTTCCTGGCGGCCTGCATGCTCGAACTGCTCGTGTTCGCCTTCGTCGACCCGCTCGAGCTCGAGTGGTCCGGCCAGGCGCTCGGGCTCTCGCGGCAGACCGTGTACACCGTCGCCTTCTTCGCCTTCTGGCTGGTGAGCATGGGCGCGTGCGCGCTGACCACGCTGCTGCGCATCAGCCCGGCGGAAGTCAACGAGTGCCCGTTCGACCGCGGCCAGCGTCCGGCCGGCTGTCCCGGCGAAAGCGGCTTCGCCTCCTCGTCCTAGCCCCGGCCGGCGCGCCAGTGCGGTGCCCCCGGAGGAGGGGACGCTCGCCGGCGAGCTGCCATTGCGCTGAAGATGCGAAGAACCTTGCCGGGGCTGCTCGCGGCCGCCGCATTGCTGGCCGGCTGCGCCGCCGTGACCGTGCCGCCGATCGAGGGCGTGGTCTGGCAGATCGATGACGACCATACCGAGCCTCGCGGCGAGTGGGAGAAGCTGGGGGTGCGCAGCCTCCTGGTGCAGTGGTCGGTCGTGGACGGCCTGGCGTTCGTGCCGGGCACCGCCCTGCCTCTCGGCAGGGCGATGCCCGACTGGCCGCGCATCGGCCGGCAGCCCTGGGCGCAGGAGGTGATCCTGGGGCTGGCCGGCCGCTTCGACGAGCGCGGCGCGCGCAACGAACTGGAGGACCTGGTGGCGCTGTCCGCGAAGGTCGCCGGCACGCCGCCGCCCGTGAAGGTGGCCGGGTACTACTTCCCGGTGGAGATCGACCCGACGTGGATGGAGGCCTATCGCCTCAGGACGCTGCTGCAGCAGCTGCCCCGGCCGCTGTGGATCAGCGTCTACGACAGCGCCAACGTCGGGCCGGAGGAGCTGGCGCAAAGCCTCGCCGAATGGCTGCCCCCCGATGTCGGCGTGTTCTTCCAGGACGGCGTGGGCGTGCATGCGCGCGAGGCCTACGTCGCGCGCCACTACGCCAACGTGCTGGCGCGGCGGCTCGGCCGCGAGCGGGTGCGCATGATCGCCGAAGCCTTCCGGCCGCGAGCCGGCGGCGGCTTCCGGCCGGCGACGCTCGAGGAGCTGCGGCCGCAGCTTGCCCGCTACGACGGCCTCGCGATCTACCTCTTCGAAGGACCCCGCTACGTGCCGCCGGCTCTGGTGCGGGAACTGGCAGGAGCCCAAGGACGGCGGTAGCCGCGGGCGCAACCCCTGCGGAACGGCCTGGCCGCGGTTCGCGCCGGCGCCGCTACGGGGGGCCTCCGGACGGGTACAGGGATGCGGGGGCGGACTGCTGCGCCCCCAGCTGCGTGCACTGGTGCGCGCAGTAGTCGACCAGGGCATCGATCTCGGTGGACTTGT
>DASWUI010000601.1:0-3554 GCA_036401715.1 Ramlibacter sp.
GGCAAGGGCGGCGGCAAGGCCGACATGGCCATGGCCGGCGGCACCGACGCGAGCAAGCTCGCGGGCGCGCTGAAGTCGGTGCAGGGCTGGGTGTCGGAGCGGGTGTGACCGTCATCCCCGCCTCCGCGGGGATGTCGGTCAGGGTTTACGGAACACCACGTCCCACACCCCGTGCCCGAGCCGGATCCCCCGGTTCTCGAACTTCGTCAGCGGCCGGTAGTCCGGCCGCGGCGCGAATCCCTCCGCGGTGTTGCGCAACTCCGGCTGCGCCGACAGCACCTCCAGCATCTGCTGCGCATACGGCTCCCAGTCCGTCGCGCAATGGATGTAGCCGCCGCCCTGCAGCCGCGGCAGCAGCTTCGCCACGAAGTGCGGCTGCACCAGCCGCCGCTTGTTGTGCCGCGCCTTGTGCCAGGGATCGGGAAAGAAGATGTGCACGCCCGCCAGCGATGCCGGCGGCAGCATGTGGTCCAGCACCTCCACCGCGTCGTGCTGGACGATGCGGATGTTGGTGAGGCCCAGGTCGCCGATGCGCTTGAGCAGGGCACCCACGCCCGGCGTGTGCACCTCGCAGCACAGGAAGTTCTTGTCCGGCATCAGGCCGGCGATGTGGGCCGTGGCTTCGCCCATGCCGAAGCCGATCTCCAGCACCGTGGGCGCTGCGCGGCCGAACAGCGCGGCCAGGTCCACCGGCCGCGGCTGGTAAGGCACCAGGTACTGCGGGCCCAGCGCCTCGATCGCCTTGGCCTGCCCGGTGGTGGTGCGGCCGGTGCGCAGCACGTAGCTGCGGATGCCGCGCGGATGGGCCACGCTCCCGGGCGCGTTCGTGTCGTCGCTCATGCCCCGATTGTCCGCTACGGCCAGCGGCGGGCCCACGCGCGTACCGCCTGCGCCAGGAACTCCGGCAGGGTCGTGGCCTCGGGGCGCTGGAGACCCAGCACGGTGAGCGCCGCGGCCAGCGCGGCGACCGGGTCGGCCAGCTCCAGCGGCGCCGCGCCGTTCTGCTTGGACAGCTTCTCGCCGTTGGGCCCCAGCACCAGCGGGGCATGCAGGTACGAGGGCTCCGCGTAGCCCAGCGCGCGCTGCAGCAGCAGCTGCCGCGGCGTGTTGTCCACCAGGTCTTCGCCGCGCACCACGTGCGTGATGCGCTGGTCGGCGTCGTCGACCACCACGGCCAGCTGGTAGGCGAACAGGCCGTCCGCGCGCTTGAGCACGAAGTCCCCCACCTCGCGCGCGACGTCCTGCAGGTGCACGCCCACCCTCCGGTCGGTCCAGGCGACGGTGCCTTCGGGCACGCGGAAGCGCCAGGCGCGCGGCTCCCTGCCGTGCAGGCCGGCGCGGCAGGTGCCCGGATACCCCAGCTCGCCATGCCGCGGCCGCTCGCGTCCCTGCGCGCGCAGGGCGAGCTCGATGTCCTTGCGCGAGCAGGCGCAGGGGTAGGCCAGCCCCGCGCCCACCAGCCGGTCGAGCGCGGCCGGGTAGAGCGGCTCGCGCGCCGACTGCCATTGCGGCGGCTCGTCGGGAACCAGCGCGCAGGCGGCGAGCTGGCGCAGGATCTCCTCGCCGGCGCCGGGCACGCAGCGCGGCTTGTCCACGTCCTCGATGCGCACCAGCCAGCTGCCGCCGTGCGCCCGGGCATCGAGCCAGCTGGCCAGCGCGGCGACCAGCGAGCCGGCATGCAGCGGGCCGGTGGGCGAGGGCGCGAACCGTCCCCGGTAGCCGTTCATGGGGCGCGGCGCCTTTCGAGCAGGGCGGAGCGGGTCGTGGGGCTCTCCAGCTGCCCCAGCCACCATTGCAGCGCGCGGCCCGGGCCCAGGCTGCCCGGGTTGCGCCAGGCATAACTGAGCCGGATGGTGCGGCGCGGCGCGCGTTGCACCTCGCGCACCACCAGCCGGCCGCTCTCGACGTACGGCCGGGCGATCGGCTCCGGCAGGAAGCCGCCGCCGAGTCCGCGCAGCTGCGCATCCAGCTTGGCGCGCATGGTCGGGACGGTGAACACGTCCTGGCCGGCCAGCAGGCCCAGCGTGAGGGCCATGCCGCGCTGCAGCGCCGAGTCCGACACGGCGACCACCCGGTGCCGGATCAGCACGTCGTCGGCGATGGGCTCGGGCGTCGTGGCGAGCGGATGGTGCGGGGCCACGCAGTAGACGAAGAGCAGGTCGCCCAGTTCGTGGCTGTTGATGCCGGCGGTGGTGCCGGGCTCCACCACCACGCCCAGCGCGAGGTCCGCGCGGCCGGTGGTCACCGCCTCCAGCGTCCCCGCCAGCGCCTCCTCGCGCAGCCGCAGCCGGGTGGTGGGTTGCTGGGCGTAGAAGGACTCGGCCAGCTCCATGACCGTGGACGCGGACAGCGCCGTGTCCACCGCGATGGTGAATTCCGCCTCCCAGCCGGTGGCGACCCGCTTGACCCGGTTGGCCATGCTGTCGATGTCCTGCAGCAGCTGCTGGCCGGCGCTGAGCAGCTCGCTGCCGGCCGGCGTCAGCCGCGCCTGGCGGGAACTGCGGTCGAACAGCAGCACGTCCAGCGCGTCCTCGAGCTGGCGGATGCGGTAGGTGACGGCGCTGGGCACCAGGCCGAGCTCCCGGGCGGCGGCGGCAAAGCTGCCGTGGGCGGCGACCGCCTGCACCATGCCCAGCGTGTCGGGCGTCAATACCTCACGCGGAGAGGCCATTTCGGGCTGCTTCGTTCAAAGTTTTTGAATGATGCCATCAAATTGCCGCTGAGCAAGCCAGGGGAGGCGCCACCTACATTCGCCCTCATTCAAAGGAATTGACCCATGGTGACACTCCGGAAATCCCAGGACCGCGGCTATGCCGACCACGGCTGGCTCAAGTCGTACCACAGCTTTTCCTTTGCCGGCTACTACGACCCGGAGCACATGGGCTTCGGCAACCTGCGCGTGATCAACGAGGACCGCATCGCCCCCGGCACCGGCTTCGGCAACCACGGCCACCGCGACATGGAGATCATCAGCTACGTGCTGTCGGGCGAGCTGGCGCACCGGGACACGCTGGGCAACGTCAAGGGCATCCCGCCCGGCGAAGTGCAGCGCATGAGCGCCGGCCGCGGGGTGATGCACAGCGAGTTCAACCATGCCAAGGACCGCACGACGCACTTCCTGCAGATCTGGATCGAGCCCAACCAGACGGGCATCGAGCCCAGCTACGAGCAGAAGCGCTTCGCGGACGAGGAAAAGCGCGGCAGGCTGCGCCTGGTCGCCTCGCCCGACAGTGCCGAAGGCTCGGTCAAGATCCACGCCGATGCGCGGCTGTACGCGGGACTGTTCGACGGCGCGGAAAAGGCAACAATGGCGCTCGATGCGAAGCGCCCCGTGTACGTGCACCTCGTGCGCGGGGAGCTTTCGGTCAACGGTACCCGCCTCGCGGCCGGCGACGCCGCCAAGCTGCAGGGCGAGACGCAGCTGGTCCTGTCCGAGGGCAAGGATGCCGAAGTGCTCGTATTCGACCTGACGGAACACTGATTCGACAACTTTCTTCACCAAGGAGCTTCGATGGCAACGCGGACTTCCACCGGCACCGGGTATGCAGTCGATT
>DASWUI010000602.1:0-2629 GCA_036401715.1 Ramlibacter sp.
TCAGCATCTGCAGGCTGATGTCGTACCAGCCCAGCGCCGCGCGGTCTTCCTTCGCGCCATTGAGCGCGATCTTGAACTTGCGCGGCAGGAAGGCGAACTCGGGGTGCAGCGTGCTCCACTGTCGCAGGATCTCGGCGAACGGCCGCGGGTCGGCGATCTCGTCGGCGCCGATGCCGGCGAACTGGTCGGTGGTGATGTTGCGGATGGTGTTGCCGCTGGTCTGGATGCCGTGCATGTCCACGCCGGCCAGCAGCTCCATCACGTCGGCGCTCTTGTCCAGCGGGATCCAGTTGAACTGCACGTTGGTGCGGGTCGTGAAGTGGCCGTAGCCGTACGTCAGCCTGGTGACCACCTGGCGGTCGGTGCCCGGAACGGGCACGGGACCCAGGGCGAGTTGCTGGTCCTGGGCTTGCCGCAGCAGCGCGGGATCGGGCCGGTCGTACTCGCGGGCGATCTTGCCGAGGACCCTCAGCTGCGCGCTGGACAGCTCCCCGTAGGGAACGGAGATGCGCGCCATGGGGGCGTAGCGCTGGATGTACCAGCCGTTCTGCAGGCGCAGGGGCCGCAGCTCCTCGTCGCTGAGCTGGCCCGCCTGCCAGCGCTCGAGCTGGTCTCGGAACTGGGCGGCACGGGCGCGGACGAACTGCCGGTCGAATTCTGTGTATTGGTACATGGGCGGCTTGGGCGACCCTGGAAAAGGGGCCGGAGCCGCGAATGTAGGGAGGGTCCATATGGAACCAAACTATTTTTTAATTCGGCGCTTATGCGGATAAGCTTATGCACGAAGAGGGACGCGCCCCTGCCGGGGCTTGCGGCGCCGGGCGGGATAAGGCCCCGGGGCGCGGTGCATACAAAGAAACAGTTGGGGTGACGGCACGGCATGGCACAACGGGTCTACATCAAGGTTGTGGGTTTCTCCGACGAGGAGCGCCACGCGCTGAACACCGTCTTCCGGCTGTCGGAGCAGTGCCGGACCATGTACCAGCTCTGGACCACGCAGGCTTCCGAGCCCGCCCGGGCCGCCTTCATGGACGGGCAGAGCTGGGAGGCCCGGGTCGAGGCCGAGTCGCCGCTGCACCGCGAACTGCCGATTCTGTGGGTTGGACCCAACGCTCCTGCCAACGTTTGGCGCTCTTTCGAGCGGCCGATAGTCTGGCCCGCGATCCTCGAGGGGCTGGACGCCCTGTTCGGCGAGGCGATCGACCTGGACCTGCCGCAGGAACCCGACTCGGTGATGTCGCAGAAGCAGGCCCTGATCGTCAGCAGCGACCGCGACGAGCGCCTCTACCTGCGCGCGCGCCTGTCGCTGGCACGCCTGACCCTGGCCGACGAGGCCGAAACCGGCTCGCAGGCGGTGGAGCTCGCGCGCGGCAAGCAGTACGACGTGGCGCTGGTGGACTCCGGCCTGGGCGACATGGACGCCTGGGCCTTGCTGCGGCAGCTCAAGGGCGGCCGCAAGCCGATCCCGCACATCGCCCTGACCAAGGCCGCGCGTTCGATGTCCGAGCGCGTGCGCGCCTGGATGGGCGGCACGGCGCTGCTGGAGCACCCGCCCGACGCCGAGCGCCTGGACGCCTGGCTCAGCCGGATCGAGCTCGGCCCGGCCGCCTGACATCCAGCGCCTGCGCCAGCCGCGCCTCGAGGGGCAGCGGCTCCTGGTGCAGGCGCGCGGCGATCAGCTCGCCGCACAGCGCCGCGAAGGTGAGCCCGCGCGATCCCATGGCGGTGCTCACCCACAGACCCTGCTCGAGTTCGCCCACCAGCGGCCGCCGGTCGCTGGAGGCGCAGCGCACGCCGCTCCAGCACTGCACCTCGCGGCGGGCGAAGGCCCCTTCCATGACCTGCGCCGCGCGCGGCATCACCTCGCGCACGCGCTCCAGGTTGGCCGTGTTGTCCTCGCGGCGCAGGGATTCGTCGGCGTCGCCGCGCCCGTAGGTGGAGCCGGTGATCCAGGCATCGCGGTCCACCAGCGGCACGCGCGGCAGGAAATGGCCGTGGCCATTGACCGGGAAGGACGGCAAGGCGGCGGCATCGTCGGCGCGCGGCGCCCAGGTCACCTGGCCGCGGACCGCGTGCAACTGCACTTGCCCGGCCACCAGCGGCATCGTGCCGAGCGCCGCGGCCAGCACCACGAGCGGCGCGGCGCCCATCGGCTGGCCGCCGGCATCCTCCAGCACCCACTGCGCGCCTTCGCGCACCAGGCGCGCGACCTTGCGGCCGCCGCTGAAGCGCACGCCCGGTGTGCGCAGCCACAGGCGCACCAGCGCCGCCGGCTCGATCCACGCCGCGTTCTCGTGCCACCAGGCGGCATCCTCGGCCGCGATGCCGGCGGCGCGTTTCTGCGCCTCGGTGGCCTCGCGGCTCCACACCGACAGTGCGTCACCCAGCGCGGGCAGGGGCCGATGGTCGTCGCCGCGCCACTCCAGCACGCCCGTGCGGTCCCACTCGAGGCCGCGCGCGAGCCGCTGCTGCGCCTCCTGCAGGCTCACGCGCACGCCCGCGCGCGACAGGCGCGACAGCAGGTTGTCGTCGGGCGACTGGTGCGGCGCCAGCAGGCCGGCCGGCAGGTCGGACGCACCGGTGGCCGGGCCGGCCGCCGTGTCCAGCACCCGCACGCGCCAGCCGCGGC
>DASWUI010000603.1:0-2887 GCA_036401715.1 Ramlibacter sp.
CGGCTGCTGCGCCTGCGCGCCCGGCGCGCGCCGGGTCTCATCGAGGACGCCAAGGAAGTGCTGCTCAAGCTGTTCGACGCGGACGCCGAATATTCGGCCGACACGCTGGAAGGCATCTACGACGAGCTCGAGAAGGTCAGCAAGCAGGTGCTGTCCGGCGAGGTCACCGACACGCTGGCCGGCGAGGCGCTGGAAGCCATCGCCCGCCAGGAGGACCTGAACGGCCGCATCCGCCGCAACGTCATGGACACCCGGCGCGCGGTCAGCTTCATGATGCGCAGCCGCATGCTCACGGCCGAGCAGTTCGAGGAGGCGCGGCAGATCCTGCGCGACATCGAGTCGCTGGACAACCACACGGCCTTCCTGTTCGACAAGATCAACTTCCTGATGGACGCCACCGTCGGCTTCATCAACATCAACCAGAACAAGATCATCAAGATCTTCTCCGTGGCCAGCGTCGCCCTGCTGCCGCCCACGCTGATCGCCAGCCTGTACGGCATGAACTTCCGCTTCATGCCGGAGCTCGAGTGGCGCGGCGGCTATCCCTTCGCGCTGGCGCTCATGGTCGCATCCGCGCTGCTGCCCATGTGGTACTTCCGCAAGCGCGGCTGGCTGCGCTGAAGCCGTCGTTCAGGACGCGCGCGGGCCCCGCCACGCACTGAGAACGCCCAGCGCGCACAGGGCCAGGGCGACGCAGGCGCCGCTGGGCCAGTCCAGCGCCCAGGACAGGGCCATGCCCGCGAGGCTGGCCCCGACCCCCATCCCCATCGCCGCGACGAGCCCCGCGCCGCGGCGCGTCCACAGCGCCGGTCCGATCAGCAGCGCGAACACCAGGTACAGCCCCAGCGTCTGCACCGCCACCGACAGCGCCAGCGCGAAGGCCGGATAGAACCAGGCGTCGCGGCGCAGCCGGCCGCGCCCCGGCAACGCCAGGGCCAGGACGGCGGCGGCGGCCACGGCCAGCAGCGGCACCGCACTCCAGGGCACCCACAGCACGTCGGCCGCCAGCAAGGCGGTGAGCCGCTCCCGCCCGTGCGGATCGAAGGCGACCGCGATCACTGTCGCGCCCGCGCCGGCGACGTACACCAGCCCGATCAGCGCCTCGCGCTGTTCCGGCCACCGGCGGGCCAGCCACCAGACCCCGGCCGACCCGAGCAGCGCCGCGACGGCCGCGGCCAGCGCCAGCATGGCGGGCGTGGCGCCGTGGACCAGCATGCCGGCGGCCAGCACCCCGCAGGCCGCCACCTGGGCGACCGCGAGGTCGATGAAGACCACGCCGCGCGCCAGCACCTCCGCGCCCAGCGGTACCAGCACCAGGCTGGCCAGCAGCAGCGCGATGGCCGGCGCGGCGAGCCAGCCGAGGTCGGCGGCACTCATCGCGCCGCCGCCAGCAGCCGGTCGATCAGGTGGTCGAACAGCCCGCCGAGGGTGTCGGTGGGCGCTTCCTCGGTGACCGTCGACGGCAGCTGCAGCAGCGTGGCGCCGCTGCCCAGCTGCTGCGCCAGCCACTGCACGCCGCGCGGGTCCTGGTAGGCCGAGACGACCACCGCGCGCGGCGGCGTGGCCCTCACCTCCTCCAGCACCTTCTGCAGGTGCCCCGGCGTCGGCGGCACGCCCGGCTTGGGTTCGAGGTCCGCCACCTGCTCGATGCCCAGCCAGCGCCACAGGTAGGCGAAAGTGCTGTGCTGCGCCGCCACGCGCATGCCCCGCAGCGGCGCCGCGCGCCGCTCCCATTGCGCGATGCGCGCGCGCCAGTCGGACTGGAACGCCGCCAGGCGCGCGCGGTAGGCGTCGCGCCCGGCGGGGTCGATCTCCTCCAGGCGCCGGGCCAGGACGGCGGCGAACTGCAGCAGCCGGTGCGGGTCGAGCTGGGCATGCGGATTGCCGCCGGCATGCACGTCGCCCTCGAACGGCGAGCCGGCCGGGCGCGGGTCGATCAGGGTGAGCTGCTCCCCGGCGAACAGCATGCCGGGCGCGCCGTCCTGCACCCGCGGATTGCCCGCGCGCTGCTGCAGCATGGGCAGCCAGCCCGCCTCCAGCCCCGAGCCGGTGCAGACGGCGAGGTCCGCCTTGCGCAGCATGGCGATCAGGCTGGGGCGGGCCTCGATGTGGTGCGGGTCCTGGCGCGCATGCGTGGCGCTGCGCACCTCGGCCTGCGGCGCGAGCTGGCGCGCCAGCGCGGCCCACTCGGGCTCGCAGGTGAAGACGGTGAGCGCCTGCGCGGTGCCCGCGGTCCAGAGGGCGCAGCCCGCCAGCGCGAGCCGCCACCAGCGGCGGGGTTCAGAAGGAATGGGATGCATGGGCGCCGAGGTTGAGGATGTACTGGAGTTGCACCGTGCGGTTGGCGGCGGGGAAGCCGCCGCGGTCCTGCTGGCGGGTGAACTGCAGGCGCAGGGTCTGCGCGTGCGAGGGCTTGTAGGCCAGCATCACGGCCGCTTCGCGCAGGCGGGCATCGTCGGCGTGGTCCTCGTGCACCTCGCGCACGCGCAGCACGTCGGCGCGCACGCCGGCCTCCCAGGCAGGCGCGAAGCGGTACACCGCGCTGAGGTAGCCGGCCTGGTGGCGATCGCTGCGCGTGGCGAAGCGGTTCGGCTGCAGGACGATCGCGTGCTCGTAGGCGATGCGCAGCTGCTGCTGGCGGTTGTTGCCCTCGGGCGCCCATTTCCAGGCGATGTCGGCCAGCCACATGCGCCGGCCGGTGAAGGTCGCGCCGTGCGCGTGCGCCTCCTCGCCTTCGGCGGCGTGGCCCTCCTCGCCTTCCGCTTCGACGACGGGCTCGCGCCGGTTATGGAGCAGCGCCAGGCCGGCCTGCCAGCTCTGGCTGCGTCCGATGTCGCCGCCGCCGCGCGCCGACAGCACCAGCGCGCCCGGCCGGCGCGCCGATGCC
>DASWUI010000604.1:0-4982 GCA_036401715.1 Ramlibacter sp.
GCTCGCCGCGGCGGCCGCGGAGCCGGCGGCGGAGGCGGCCGAGGCGGCCTTCTGCGCTTCGCTGGCACGCAGCAGCTTCACGGTCATGCGGTAGTTGGCCACCCGCCGGGTATCCCGCGCAGCGAGCTTCACGTTGCCCGCCACGATCTCCAGCAGTTCCGGCCGCGTGAACCAGGGGCTGTTGGTTCCCAGGTTGCGCAGCAGCTCGGACACGCGCTCGTTCGACTGCGCCACGCCGGCCAGCGCCACGGTGTTGGCGTTCTGCTTCATGTTGGTGACGTAGACGCCGTCGGGCAGCTGCCGCACCAGTTCGTTGAGCAGGTGCACGGGCATGTTGCGGTCGGCCTGGAGGTCTTCCACCGCCTGCTGGCGCGCGCGCAGCGCATTGATCTCTTCCTGCAGGGTGGCGATGTCCTTGATCTGGGCGTCCAGCCGCTTGTTCTCGTCGGCCAGGATCCGGTTGCGGGTCTGCTGGCTGGAGATCTGGGCCGCGTACCAGAGGTACACGCCGCCGGCGATCAGCACGCCGGCGAAGGCGGAGGCGCCCAGGCTCGCGTAGAAGAGGTCGCGCCGGCGCTTGCGGGCCGCTTCGCGGTGCGGCAGAAGGTTGATCAGGATCACTGCAGGAACCTCCGCATGGCGAGGCCACAAGACGTGAGATAGGAGGGCGCCTCGCGCCGGACCTTCTTCTCGCGCACGTTGTCGCCGAACTGCATGCCCTGGAAGGGATCGGCCAGGACGCACTGGAAGGAAGTCTGGGCGGTGATGGCTTCGCTCAGCCCCGGCAGGGCCGCCGAGCCCCCGGCCACCATGATCGCGTCGACGCGGTTGTGGGGCGTGCTGGTGAAGAAGAACTGCAGCGCCCGGGCGACTTCCTGCGCCATGCTGTCGACGAAGGGCCGCAGCACGCCGGCCTCGTAGTCGTCCGGCAGCTCGCCGCTGCGCTTCTTGGCTTCGGCCTCCTCGGGGGAGAAGCCGTACTGGCGCACGATCAGCTGCGTCAGCTGGGCGCCGCCGAAGGCCTGGTCCCGGTCGTACAGGACCTCGTCGTTGCGGATCACCTGCATGCTGGTGGTGGAAGCGCCCACCTCGAACAGGGCCACCATCTGGTCCTTGCCCTCGTTGGGCAGGTTGCTGATCAGGCGGCCGGCGGCCAGGCGCGAGGCATAGGACTCGACGTCGATGATCACCGGCTTGAGGCCCGCGGCTTCGGCCAGGCCCTGGCGATCCTGCACCTTTTCCTTGCGGGAGGCGGCGATCAGCACCTCGACGTCGCCGGCGGACGTGCTGCTGGGCCCCACCACGCAGAAGTCCAGGCTCACTTCGTCCAGCGAGAAGGGGATGTACTGGTTGGCCTCGCTCTCGACCTGGAGTTCCAGCTCCTGGTCGGACATGCCGCCGGGCAGGATGATCTTCTTGGTGATCACGGCCGAGGCGGGCAGCGCCATCGCCACGTTCTTGGTGCGGGTGCCGCTCTTCTTGATCACCCGGCGCATGGCTTCCGCCACCTCGTCGAACTTCTCGACGTTGCCGTCGTTGATCCACCCGCGCTCGAGGGGCTCGATCGCGCAGCGTTCGAGGACGTAGCCGCCGTTCTTCGCGAGGCTCAGCTCGACCAGCTTCACGCTGGAAGAGCTGATGTCCAGGCCCAGCAAGGGTGCCGTCTGGCGGCCGAACAGAGAGCCGATTGAGATCAAACCCGTCTCCTGAGACGCCCCGTGTCAAGGCGTAACAAACTTAAGATTCCACTTGAATGCTAGCAGTAACATCCTTGTCCCACAAAGGAATTTCGGCCGCGCTGCCATTGCCTGCGTTGTCAAAAGCCGACGAGCATTGCTGCCATACTCCGGCCGTCCGCGACGAGCGGCAAGCCACGTGCCGACACCCGGTGCGGAACCGGCGTACGACCGGTCGGCTCTGATGAATGCATTTGTAGAATGGGCACGTCCCGGGACGCCCGATGGAGTTTTATGGCTTCCGATCCTTCTTCCGGCGCTCCCGGCCCCGCCCCGCGCCGACCAGCCTGGCAGCGTTTCCTGATCAAGCTTTTTGCCTGGACCTTCGGCCTGGCGTTCGCGCTCGTGGCCGCGGCGGTCACGGTCGGCGGGGTCGCGCTGGCCGTCGCCTACCCGAACCTGCCTGACATCAGCGACCTGGCCGACTACCGGCCGAAGCTGCCGCTGCGCGTGTTCAGCGCCGATGGGGTCATGCTCGGCGAGTTCGGGGAGGAACGCCGCAACCTCACCCCCATCGCCGAGATCCCGAAGGTGATGAAGGACGCGGTGCTGGCCATCGAGGACGCGCGCTTCTATTCGCACCACGGCGTGGACTACAAGGGCCTGCTGCGGGCGGCCATTGCCAACCTGGGACGGGTCAAGAGCCAGGGCGCCTCCACCATCACCATGCAGGTGGCGCGCAACGTCTACCTCTCCTCCGAGAAAACCTTCACCCGCAAGCTGTACGAGGTCCTGCTCACGTTCAAGCTGGAGCACCTGCTCACCAAGGACCAGATCCTCGAGATCTACATGAACCAGATCTTCCTGGGCAACCGCGCCTACGGCTTCGCGGCGGCCTCGGAGACCTATTTCGGCAAGCCCCTGAAGGACATCACCATCGCCGAGGCCGCCATGCTGGCCGGCCTGCCGAAGGCGCCGTCGGCCTTCAATCCGGTAACGAATCCGTCGCGCGCCCGCTCCCGGCAGCTTTACATCATCGAACGAATGGCGGAAAACGGTTTCATCACCGCCGAGCAGGCCGCGGCCGCCAAGAAGCAGGAACTGCGCGTGCGCACCGGCCTGCAGACCACCTCCATCCGCGCCGAGTACGTGGCCGAGACCGTGCGCCAGCTCGTCTACGCGCAGTACGGCGACGAGGCCTACACCCGCGGCCTGAACGTGTTCACCACCGTCAAGGCCGACGAACAGGAAGCGGCGTACAAGGCCCTGCGCAAGGGCATCATGGACTACGAGAAGCGCCAGATCTACCGTGGCCCCGAGCGCTTCGTGGACCTGCCGGCCGATCCCAAGGAACTGGAAGACGCGATCGACGACGCGCTGGCGGAGCATCCCGACAATGGCGACGTGATGGCGGCCGTGGTCCTGGAGGTCAATCCCAAGAAGATCGTGGCCGTGCGCGGCAACGGCGACCGCTTCGACATCGTCGGCGAGGGCCTCAACGCGGCGCGCTCCGGCCTGTCGGAGAAGGCCACCCCCAAGATCAAGATCCGCCGCGGCGCCGTGATCCGCGTGATGAAGACGCCCAAGGAAACCTGGGAGATCACCCAGCTGCCGGAGGTGGAGGGCGCGTTCATCGCGCTGGACCCGCGCGACGGCTCGATCCGCGCCATGGTGGGCGGCTTCGACTTCAACAAGAACAAGTTCAACCACGTCACGCAGGCCTGGCGCCAGCCGGGCTCGGGCTTCAAGCCCTTCATCTATTCCGCGGCGCTGGAAAAGGGCTTCTCGCCGAGCACCATCGTCAACGACAGCCCGCTGTTCTTCGATTCCGGCGTCACCGGCGGCCAGCCCTGGGAGCCCAAGAATTACGACGGCAAGTTCGAGGGCCCCATGCCGCTGCACACGGCGCTGGCCAAGTCCAAGAACATGGTGTCCATCCGCGTGCTGCAGGCCGTGGGCACGCAGAACGCGCAGGACTGGATCACCCGCTTCGGCTTCGACGCCGAGAAGCACCCGGCCTACCTGACCATGGCGCTGGGCGCCGGTTCGGTCACGCCGATGCAGGTGGCCCTGGGCTATGCGGTGTTCGCCAACGGCGGCTACCGCGTCAACCCCTGGCTGATCACCCGCATCACCGACCAGAAGGGCAGGCCGCTGGTGGAAAGCCAGCCGCCCCTGCTCAACGAGTCCATGCGCGCCATCGACGCCCGCAATGCCTTCGTGATGAACCGGCTCATGCAGGAGATCACCCGCGCCGGCACCGCCGCGCGCGCCCAGCGCGACCTGAAGCGCCCGGACCTGTACGGCAAGACCGGCACCACCAACGACGCCATCGACACCTGGTTCAACGGCTTCCACCCGACGCTGGTGGCCGTGGTCTGGATGGGCTACGACAACCCGCGTTCGCTCGGAGACCGCGAGACCGGCGGCGGCCTGAGCCTGCCGGTGTGGATCAACTTCATGGGGACGGCGCTCAAGGGCGTGCCGGTCATGGAGCCGGCCGCGCCGGAGGGCCTGGTGAACGTCGGCGGCGAGTGGTACTACGAGGAATACGCGCGCGGCAACGGCGTGGGCAGCCTCGGCCTGTCGGGCGACCCGGGCGCCGACGGCGCGCCGCGCCAGCGTCCCCCGGCCGGCTCCTCGGGCGAGCAGGCACCGGGCGTGCCGGGCGACCCCAGCATGCAGAACTCCGGCGGCCTGCCGCCGCCGATCCCGCCGGCACCCGCCGACGAGCGCCGCAGCATCCTGGACCTCTTCAGGAACTGAGTGATTCTCCGAGAAATCGCCTTGGCGATTTTTCAGAGTTCACTGAAAGTGAGCGGACGGCCGGCCTGCAGGCTGGCGTGCCGGCTCAGTTCGGCGAAGAACTCGCCGGTGCCCTTGGTGTCGCGCCAGCACTGGCCGTCCCACCGGTAGTGGTAGGCGCCGCCGCGCGCGGCCAGCCACATCTCGTGCAGCGGCTTCTGCATGTTGATCACGATCTGGGTGCGGTCGTCGAAGGTCAGCGTCACCATGCCGCCCACCCGCTGGTTGTCGATGTCGGCGTCGGTGCTTTCGTTGATCCGGTCGCAGCCCGCCTCGACGCTCGCAAGCAGGGCCTCCGCGCGGTCGAGGTATTCGAGATCGGTCATTACAATTCAATCGATGTCCGGTGTACTCCCGATTCTAGTCAGCACCCCCGCCCGCAGGCGCGTGCTCGCCTGCGCCTGCCTCTCGGCCCTCGCGGGCCTCGCCGCCTGCGGCCAGAAAGGCCCCCTGTTCCTTCCCACGGGCGAGGCCGCCGCCGGGCGCGCCAGCCTGCCGGAG
>DASWUI010000605.1:0-3296 GCA_036401715.1 Ramlibacter sp.
CCGTGGTGGACAACACCCGCGCGAACTGGAACCGCCTGATCGCCGCATCGCTGGCAGAGGGACGCCACTACAAACCGAAGCCAGAGGTGCACCGCAAGACGCGGCGCTCATTCGCGCTGTCGGCCGAGGTGCCAGCATGAACTCCCGCCACCTCCACCGAATCCCCGACATCGGCGACGACCAGGGCCGGCGGTCGGATGCGAGCCTTCGCGCCAGCCGCGCCTGCCTGGGCCTGAACCCCGACACCCGGGAGATTTTCGAGACCCCCCTCTCCCGCGCCCTCGCGCTGGTGATGCTGATCGCCTGGGTGATCGTGCTGACGGGGGACAAGCTGGGGATTCCGCTTTGAAGCGCGCCCTCGCCTTCTACCGCTGGGCGCGCACCTGGGCGATCCGCTGGGCCATCGCCTTCCTGATCCCCACCGGATTCCTGCCCGCCCCGCTGCTGCTGGAGTGGCTTCGCTGGCTGCGGGAATCCATGCACCCGCAACACCCCGGGCTCCCGGTCGTGCTGCGCGAGATCGCCGAAGTGGAGGACCGCTGCCGTGCCTGACCTCTCGGACTTCATCGCCCTGATCCGCCGCCATCGCGAGCTCGGATACAGCCGCACCGCCTCCGTCCGCCTGGCCCTGTGGTGCATCAACCCCGAGGCCGGCCTGTACCCCGAACACCACCAGGAGAGAACCGAATGAACGCTGTCGTGCAACTCGAACCACGCGCCGTCACGCAATCCCCGGCCAGCACGCGCATGGCCGTCGCCGATGTCATCCAGCACTATGCCATGGTGCAGGAGGTCAAGCAGGCAATCATGAAGCCGAAGGTCCACTACGACACGATCCCCGGCACGCCGAAGCCCACGCTGCTGAAGCCGGGTGCCGAGGCGCTGTGCATGGCCTTCCGCGTCTCCGACGACTACCTCGTGGAAGACCTGTCCACGGCCGACGCGGTGCGCTACCGCGTGAAGTGCATCGGCTCCCACCAGGTCGCGCAGGCCAAACTCGGCGAAGGCATGGGCGAGGCGTCCAGCGACGAGGAGAAGTACCGCTGGCGCAAGGCCGTGTGCGACGAGGAGTGGGAGGACACTCCTGTCAACCTGCGCCGCGTGAAGTACGGCAAGGCCCAGGGCGGCGGCTTCTACAAGCAGAAACAGGTCCGCACCGAGCCTGCCGACATGCGCAACACGGTGCTGAAGATGGCCCTGAAGCGCGCGAAGATCGGCATGACGATCAACGTCACCGCCTGCAGCGACATGTTCAACCAGGACCTGGAGGACATGGAGGCCGCGCTGCGCGAGCACTTGGTGGACGGCGACGGCGCCGGCACCGAGCCGCCGGCCGCCAAGCAGAAGCAGCCCTTCCCCGCCGACTCCTTCGCCACCAGCATGAAGGCGTGGCAGAAAGCGGTCAACAAGGGCAAGACGTCGGACGAAGTGCTGGCGACGGTGGAGCAGTTCAACCCCGACTTCACGCTGTCGCCGGAGCAGCGCGCCGCCATCCTGGCGCTGAAGTTCGAGCCGCCGGTCGCGGCCACGGCCGGTGCGGAGGTGCAGCAATGAAGCGCCTCACGTTCACCCAGGGGAGCGATGCCTGGCACGCCCACCGCGCCACCGCGCGCAACGCCAGCGACGCGCCGGCCATGCTGGGGTGCTCGCCGTACATGACGCGATCCGAACTGCTGCACGCGCGGCACACCGGCCTGCGCGCCGAGCCCGACGCGGCGCTGGCGCGGCGCTACGCTGACGGTCACGCGATCGAGGCGGCCCAGCGCGAAGCCGCCGCGGCGCTGATCGGAGAGCCGCTGTATCCGGTGGTCGGATGCGAGGTGGTCGACGGCATCGAGCTGTCCGCGTCCTTCGACGGCCTGACGATGGCCGAGGACATCGCCTACGAGTGCAAGACGCTCAACGACGACCTGCGCGCCGCGCTCCCACTCGGCCAAGAAGGCAACGGCCTGAACCTGCCGAAGCACTACTGCGTGCAGATGGAGCAGCAGCTCATGGTGGCCGGCGCCGAGCGCGTGCTGTTCGTGGCTGCCACGAAGGACGGTTCGGACGTTCGCGCCTGCTGGTACCACCCCGACCCGGCCCTGCGCGCCGAGATCCTGGCCGGCTGGCGCCAATTCGACGCCGACCTGGCCGCCTACGTGCCGCCGGCCGCCAGCACCGTGGAAAAGATCGTCGCCGAGCCGGTGGAAGCACTGCCCTCCGTGGTGGTGCAGGTAGCGGGGTCCATCGCCATCACCGACAACTTCCGCGCCTTCGAGGTCGCCCTGCGCGACTTCCTGGAACACCGCCTGATCCGCGAGCCGAAGACGGACCAGGACTTCGCTGACCTGGACGTGCAGATCAAGGCTATGAAGGGCGCCGAAGCCGCGCTGGAGTCGGCCGAGTCGCAGATGCTGGCGCAGATCCAGACCGTCGACCAGGCCAAGAAGACGAAGGACATGCTCGCCAAGCTGGTGAGGGACAACCGGCTGATGGCCGAGAAGCTGCTCAAGGATGAAAAGGAGCGTCGTCGTGGAGAGATCGTGGCGGCCGGCGCGAAAGCGCTGGCCGACCACATCGCAGGACTGAACGCCCGCCTGGGTAAGCCCTACATGCCGACCGTGCCGGCCGACTTCGGCGGCTGCATCAAGGGCCTGAAGTCTCTTTCCAGCATGGAGGACAAGGTGGCCACCGAGCTGGCGCGCGCCAAGATCGCCGCCAACGAGATCGCCGACCGCATCGACGCGAACCTCAAGACGCTGCGCGAACTGGCCGCGGAATACGCCTTCCTGTTCGCCGACACCGCCATGCTGGTGCTGAAGGCGCCGGACGACTGCCGCGCCCAGGTGGAAGCCCGCATCGGCGCCCACAAGGCCGAACAGGAACGCCGAGCCGCCGAACTGGCCGAGCGGGAGCGTGCGCGCATCCGGGCCGAGGAAGAAGCGCGAGCCCGGGAACAGGCGCAGCGCGAGCAGCAGGAGCGGGAAGCCGCAGAGCGCCGCCAGCGCGAGGAAACCGTCGCGCGCACGGAGCCGCAGCGCGAGCCCGTCGCGGCGCCCGCCCCCACCGCCAACGTCCTCCCCATGCCCACGAAGGCCCCGACCAGCGCGCCGACCATGCGCCTGGGCGAGATCAACGCCCGCCTGGCGCCGCTGTCGATCGACGACGCCGGCCTGACCGCGCTCGGCTTCCCGCCGGCCGCAACCGAGAAGAACGCGAAGCTGAGGCACGAAGCGGACTTCCCCCGGATCTGCGCCGCGCTCGTGCAGCGCCTGCAGGCCGCCGCTCGCCAGCAGCGCGCCGCCTGAGCCTCC
>DASWUI010000606.1:0-2021 GCA_036401715.1 Ramlibacter sp.
TCACGGGAATGTGCGGCACCGAGGTGCGCGAGACCGAGAAGAGGGCCTCGAAGAAGTCCGGGAAGGTCTTGCCCACGCACTGGGGATCCTCGATGCGCACGTGCACGCCCGAGGGGTTGAACGCGGCCAGCGCGAAGCACATGGCCATGCGGTGGTCGTCGTAGGTGTGGATGGACGCCGGACGCCACGAGGCCGGCGGCGCCACGCGCAGGAAGTCGGCGCCTTCCTCCACCTGCGCGCCCAACTTGCGCAGCTCGGCGGCCATGGCGGCCAGGCGGTCGGTTTCCTTCACGCGCCAGCTGGCGATGTTGCGCAGCGTGGTGGTGCCGTCGGCGTACAGCGCCATCACGGCCAGCGTCATCGCCGCATCGGGAATGTGGTTGCAGTCCAGGTCGATGGCGCGCAGGGGCCAGGCGCCGCGCGTCACTTCCAGCCAGTTGGGGCCGCCGGTGACCGCCGCCCCCATCCGCTGCGCGGCCTCGATGAAGCGGATGTCGCCCTGGATGGAGCCGGCGCCCACGCCCTCGATGCGCACCGGGCGCGTGGTCGCCGCCAGCGCGCCCAGCGCCACGAAGTAGCTGGCCGAGGAGGCGTCCGCTTCCACGTGGATCTCGCCGGGCGAGCGGTACTGGCTGCCCGCCGGGATGGTGAAGCGCTGCCAGCCTTCGCGCCGCACGGCGATGCCGAAGCGCTCCAGCATGTTCAGCGTGATCTCGATGTAGGGCTTGGAGATCAGCTCGCCGACGACCTCGATCACGATGTCGCGCGCGGCCACCAGCGGCAGCGCCATCAGCAGGGCCGTGAGGAACTGGCTGGAGACGTCGCCGCGGACCTGGATGGGGGCGTCCAGCTGCAGGGCGGTGGCGGGATGGATCCGCAGCGGCGGGTAGCCTTCCTTGCCCAGGTAATCGATGCGGCAACCGAGCTGGCGCAGCGCATCGACCAGGTCGCCGATGGGCCGCTCGTGCATGCGGGCGATGCCGGAGACCTCGAATTCGCCGCCCAGGAGGGCGAGGGCGGCGGTGAGGGGGCGCATGGCGGTGCCGGCGTTGCCGAGGAAGAGGCGCTTCGCGCCACCCGGGACGCCTTGGGTTCCCGCCTGCGCGGGAATGACGGGGGCCGCTGGCTTCGCCATCCCCGCGGAGGCGGGGACCCAAGGCTTCCCGATCCCGGTGATTTCGACGGCCGCTCCCCGATGCACCACGCTGCACCCCAGCGCCCGCAACGCATCCAGCATCACCCGCGTGTCGTCCGAATCCAGCAGGTCGTGGACGACCGTCATCCCGCCGGACAGCGCCGCCAGCAGCAGCACGCGGTTGGAGATGCTCTTGGAGCCGGGCAGCGCGACGGTGCCGCCGGCCTCCTCGAGCGGGGCGAGGTCCAGGAAGGCGGTGGTGAACACGGGGACCTACTTGGCCTTCTGGCCCATGCGCCAGTGCGCGCGGGTGGTGCTCGCCTGGGAAATCATTTCCTCCAGCTTCTCGCCGTTGCCTTCCTCGGCGAGCTGCAGCATGTTGTGCAGGCTGCGCTGGAACATCTTGGCCTGCTCCACCAGCTCGTGCCGGTTGGACAGCAGCACGTCGCGCCACATCTTGGGGTCGCTGGCGGCGATGCGGGTGAAGTCCTTGAAGCCGGGGCCGCCCAGGCTCAGGATCTCCTTGCCCTGCGGCTGGTTGGCGATGGCGTGCACCAGCGCGAAGGCCAGCAGGTGCGGCAGGTGGCTGACCGCCGCGAAGGCGGCGTCGTGCTGCTCCGGGGCCATCTGCTGCACGTGGCAGCCCAGCCCTTCCCACAGCGCCTGCGCCTTCTGCAGGTGGGCGGGTTGCGTCCTGTCGATCGGCGTCAGGATCACCTGCTTGCCGCGGTACAGCTCGGGGTCGGCATGCTCCACGCCCGAGACTTCCTTGCCGGCGATCGGGTGCGCGGGCACGAAGCGCGCGAGGCGCTCGCCCAGCACGCGGCGCGCGGCGGCTTCCACGTCGCGCTTGGTGCTGCCCACGTCCATGAGCAGCGCCTCGGGG
>DASWUI010000607.1:0-2485 GCA_036401715.1 Ramlibacter sp.
TGTTCGCGGGCGGCGACTTCCTCGAGGGGTTCGACCTTCCGCGCAGCCCCGCGTTCACCGGCTGGCTGGTGGCCGAGCGCCGGCGCCTGCGCGCGGCGCACGCGGCCGTGCTGGAACACTGGGTGCGCGCCTTGCCCCTGGAGAGCGATACGGCGCTGGTGGCGCTGGAGCGCTGGCTGGCCGTCGCCCCATACGACCGGCACGCGCACGAACGCCTGCTGGAAACGCTGGCGCTGCGCGGCCGGCTGCGCGAAGGCGAGGAACACCTGGCGGCCGCGGCGCGGCAGTACGAAGCGGAGGGACAGGACTGGGCACCCATCGGGCGCGCCTGGCAGGCCGCCAGGTCGCGCCACGCGGCTGCGCACGCCCTCGTGGCGCGTGTGCGCGAGGAAATGCCGCCGGCTGTGGCGCCTGAAGACGCGGCCCGTCGCGCTTCCCTGGCGGTGATGCCCTTCGTGGACCGCACGCCGGGCGTGCCGCTGCGCGGCGGCCTGGGCGACGGGATGGCGCACGACATCATCACCCGGCTGGCCAAGCTGCGCAGCATGTTCGTCATCGCCGAAGGCACGATGTTCGCGCTGGCCGAGCGGCGCGTCGATTCGCAGGACGCGGGCCGCCGGCTCGACGTGGACTACGTGGCCAGCGGCACGCTGCGGCGCGAGCGCGATGCGCGCCTGAGCGTCACCGTGCAGCTGGCCGAAACGCGCAGCGCGCAGGTGATCTGGGCCGGGGAGTTCTCCGGGCGCCTGGACGACACCTTCTCCGTGCTCGACGAGATCGGCAACCGCATCGTCACCTCGATCGCCAACCAGGTGGAGGTGGCCGAGCGCAACCGCGCCATCCTCAAGCCGCCCAGCTCGCTCACTGCCTGGGAGGCGCACCACCGCGGGCTGTGGCACATGTTCCGCTTCCACCGCGAGGACAACGAGCAGGCGCGCCAGTTCTTCCAGGCGGCGGTGCGGCTGGATCCCACCTTCGCGCGCCCGCACGCGGGGCTGTCCTTCACCCACTTCCAGGACGCCTTCCTGGGATGGCGCGAACCGGGCGAGGCGATCGAGCAGGCCTACCGCGCCGCGGTCGAGGGCGTGATGGCCGACGAGCTCGACCCCGGCGCGCACTGGGCGATGGGGCGTGCGATGTGGCTGAGGAACCGGCCGGACGAGGCCCTGGGCGAACTGCGCACGGCCGTCGACCTGAGCCCCAACTTCGCGCTGGCGCACTACACGATCGGTTTCGTGCACGCGCAGTCGGGCGATGCGGAGCTCGGCATCGTCGAAGTGGACCAGGCGCGCGCGCTCAGTCCCATGGATCCCCTGCTGTTCGGGATGCTCGCCTCGCGGGCGATCGCGCTGGTGCGGCTGGGGCGCTGCGAGGAAGCCGCCGAGTGGGGCGTGCGTTCGGCCGCGCGCCCCAACGCGCACATGCACATCCGCGCGATCGCGATGTTCTGCCTGGCCCTGGCGGGACGCGTGCAGGAAGCGAAGGACTTCGCGGCGGCGATCCGTCGCGAGCAGCCGAACTACGGGGTCGCGGATTTCACGCGGGCCTTCAAGCTGGGGCCGGAGGCGGATGCCCTGGTGCGGAAGGCGGCGGGGCTGATCGACGCGTGAGGGGCGCGGCGCCGAGCGCGGCGCCCGAGATTCAGGCGCGGGCCGGCGTTTCGTTGCTCTCCCGGTAGGCGCTGGCCTTCTCGGCTTCGATCGGCCGGATCTCGTACGCCAGGCCGCAGGCCAGGCAAGGGTTGTCCGCGGCAATGCGTGCCGCCTCCTCCAGGCTGCCGGCCAGGATGAACCAGTAGCCCCCGACCACCTCCTTCGCTTCGGTGTACGGGCCATCGATGATCGCGGACCGCGTGACGAGCTTGGCTTCCCGGGCAAGCCGCTGCCCCGGCTTGAACTTGCCCTGGGCGACCAGCTGCGCGTGCCAGTCGTAGAAGGCGTCGATGGCCGCCTGGATCTCCTGCGGCGACCTGGAGGCGTCCCACTGGCCGCGCGACAGCAGCAGGTACTCTTTCGGGGCAGGTTCGTTCGGCATGGGCGTCTCTCCTCTCGTGCCTGGCACGCGCGCCGGCGCGGCGTCAGCGGCCGTGATGCTAACGCGGCGGCGCCGCGCCGCCGCGCAAGGGCTGCAGCAGGTGCTTCAGCCCGTTGTGGTCGATCTCGTGCATGAGCGCGAGAAGGCGGCCCAGTTCCCCGGGCGGGAAGCCTTCGCGGGCGAACCAGTTCAGGTAGTTGCCGGGGAGGTCCGCGATCAGCGTTCCCTTGTACTTGCCGTAGGGCATCTCGACCTGGACCAGGCGCAGCAATGGCTCGGACATGGGGGCATTGTGTACGGAGGATCGGGCAAGCAGCTTGCACGAATGTGCAGTGCCTGGCGCAGGAGCGCTCCTAGACTCGACCTCCTCATTCACAAGGAGATTGCATGAAACGCGCCGCACGAATGTTGGCCTACCTCGCGCCCGCAGCAGCCCTGACGTGCCATGCCC
>DASWUI010000608.1:0-1988 GCA_036401715.1 Ramlibacter sp.
CCGCCGCGCCGCTGCGCGTGCGCCACTTCGCGGCCAACGACAGCATCTTCCTCGGCGACAGCTACCTGATCAAGGGCGTGGCGGGCGCGATCCTCTGGAAGCTGCTGCGCGACCACCGGGAGCTGGGGCGCACCGAGTTCAGCAACCGCGAGCTGCGGCTTGACCCGGCGCTCCGCCTGCCGGACGTCAGCGACAACCTCGAGGCGCGGCTGCTGCTGCTGCAGCGCCGCCTGGCGGAACAGGGTGGCGGCCTGCGCATGGAGAAGACCGGCCGCGGCCGCTTCCGGCTGGTGCTGTCCCGCCCGGTCGAACTCGTCTCCTCGGAGGTCGCGGTGAGCGCGAAGGCGAACCGCGACGCCCGACCTCAGGCCTCCACCAGCCCCCGCACCGGCGACAGCCCCAGCGCCCGCGCCAGCTTGGCCCACTCCGCAGCGGCCAGGTGCGGCAGGGCCGTGTCCACGATCGCATCGAACACCTCCGCCGGCGCCTTGGCGCGGATGTCCGCCAGCAGGTGGAAGCGCTCCAGCGGGTTCATGTAGGGGACCAGCCAGCGGGCCACCGTCATCATTTCCTGCGGCGGGATCGAACCCACCAGCGCGTCGTGGATGGCGACCAGTTCGGCGTCCGTGTAGCGCGCCCACAGCATCGCGCTGTGCGCCGTCTCCTCCACGTGCATGTGCTCGAAGTTCCCGGCCACGAACAGCGCGAGTTCGCGGTACAGCGCGAGCGCGGCGGTCTGGCGGTGTTCCGGCGCGCCATCGTGCAGCATCGCCACCATCTGCGCGAGCCGCGCGATGTGCTGCACGTGCTCTTCGTGTTCGTGGGCCACGCGGTCGCTGGCGCCGGGGGCGCGCGCCTCGATCGCGGCATGCACGAACTCGTTCTCGTGCGCCAGGTGGGCGCCGCACATGCCGAGCAGCTGCAGCACGCGTTCCGCGGTGCGTGCCACCTCGGCCTCGTCCTCCGGGTCCATGCGGCCGACGGCCAGCAGGGTGTCGGCCATGAAGGCGCGCAGCGCCTTGTGGATGCCGGTATACATGTCGAAGCGCGGCGCCTCGGCGGCCGCGACGCGGGCAAGTTCCTGGGGGGTGATCTTCATGGTCTTCTTTCGCTTGGGAGGAACGGCAGGGTCGCCGTGGAAAGAAGTCTAGGAACGCGGGCCCGCGGGCGTTCTGAAGAATGCCTTAAGCGAACCCTCAGCAAACCTTAAGCGGGCGCGGGCTCCGCCGGGGCGTGAACTGGATCACGCTGCGCGCGCCCGGCCTGCCGGATCAGGTCGGCCGCCTTCTCCGCGACCATGATCACCGGCGCGTTGGTGTTGCCTCCGACGATGCTGGGCATGATGGACGCGTCCACCACCCGCAGCGCCTCGATGCCGCGCACCCGCAGCTGGGCATCGACCACGTCCATGGGGCCGTTGCCCATGCGGCAGGTGCCCACCGGGTGGTAGATGGTGTCGGCGTGGTTGCGGATGAAGGCCTCGATGGAGGCGTCGTCGCGTGCGCCCGCCGAGGCCGCCAGTTCGCGCCCGCGCAGGCCGGCCAGCGCCGGCTGCTCCAGGATGTGCCGCATCACCTTGAAGCCGCGCACCAGCCGGCTCACGTCGTCCGGGTCGGCCAGGAAGTTCGGATCGATGCGCGGCGCCGCCAGCGGGTCCGCGCTGCCCAGGGTCAGGCTGCCCCGGCTCTTGGGCCGCAGCAGGCACACGTGGCAGGAGTAGCCGTGGCCGAACACCGTCTTGCGGCCGTGGTCCACCAGCTTGCCGATCACGAAGTGCAGCTGCAGGTCCGGCAGGGGCTCGCCGGGGGCGCTGCGGATGAAGCCGCCGGCTTCGGCGAAATTGGTGGTCAGCAGCCCGGTGCGGTGGCTGCGCCACTCGAGGATGCCCTTGACGGCGTTCACCATGCCGGTGAACGACAGGCCGAACAGGTCCGTGAGCTGCGGCGCGTCGACCACCTGCACCACGTCGACGTGGTCGTGCAGGTTCT
>DASWUI010000609.1:0-3548 GCA_036401715.1 Ramlibacter sp.
CGGCATCGACGATATCGGTATCGGCGTGACCCTGACCGATCCGCTCAACCCGGCGCCCCTGCCCATGCTCAAGGTGGACGAACCTACCTTGACGATGAACTTCTGCGTCAACACCAGCCCGCTGGCCGGGCGCGAAGGCAAGTACGTCACCAGCCGCCAGATCTGGGACCGCCTGCAGAAGGAACTGCAGTCGAACGTCGCGCTGCGCGTGAACGAGACCGACGAGGAGGGCGTGTTCCAGGTGATGGGCCGGGGCGAACTGCACCTGACGATCCTGGTGGAGAACATGCGCCGCGAAGGCTACGAACTCGCGGTCTCCAAGCCGCGCGTGGTCTTCAAGGAAATCGACGGGCAGCGCTGCGAGCCGATCGAGCTGGTGACGGTGGACATCGAGGACCAGCACCAGGGCGGCGTGATGCAGGCGCTGGGCGAGCGCAAGGGCGAGCTGGTGAACATGGAGCCGGACGGCCGCGGCCGCGTGCGCCTGGAGTACCGCATCCCGGCGCGGGGCCTGATCGGCTTCTCCAACGAGTTCCTGAACCTCACGCGCGGCTCGGGCCTGATCTCCAACATCTTCGACGGCTGGGAGCCGCACAAGGGCGAGATCGCCAGCCGCAAGAACGGCGTGCTGATCTCCATGGACGACGGCGAGATCTTCACCTACGCGCTGGGCAAGCTGGACGACCGTGGCCGCATGTTCGTCAAGCCGAACGATCCGGTGTACGAGGGCATGATTGTCGGCATCCACAGCCGCGACAACGACCTGGTGGTCAACGCCACCCGGACCAAGCAGCTGACCAACTTCCGCGTGTCCGGCAAGGAAGACGCGATCAAGATCACGCCGCCGATCGAACTGACGCTGGAATACGGCGTGGAATTCATCGAGGACGACGAGCTGGTGGAGATCACGCCCAAGTCGATCCGCCTGCGCAAGCGCTTCCTGAAGGAGCACGAGCGCAAGCGGGCGCTGCGCGAAGCGGCGTAAGGCCGAAGCGCTGCCGGGGCGGGCGCTTCAGGGCGCCAGGTTTGCCCGTTCCTCCGCGGCACGGGCCTTCGGACCGCCGATCAGCAGGACCCGCTCGCCGGCGCGCCAGCGTCCGGGCTTGCTTTCGCTCGATTCGCGGACCGAGCCGTCCCGCATGCGCACCGTGAATTCGTAGATCGGCAGCCCGGTCGCCGGGTCGGTGTGCCGGATGCTCTCGACAGCACCGCAGGAATCGCAGTCGTCCGTGGCGCGGGGCCGCGCGCCGGGCGCCACGACCGGCACGCCCGCGGGAGCGACGACGATCGTGACGCCTTCGGGCCAGAGCACGAAGACGAGCACCGCGGCGGCTGCGACCACCGTGGTGGCCGCGGTGGCGGCGATGACCAGGGGCAGGGCCAGGCGGCTGCGCCGCGGAGGGGCGGCGGGGGAGGGTGCGGTATCGGGAAGCATCCCGCAGCATGGGGCCCGCCGCGCCCGCTGTCTGTACGGCGGCGGACGCATTGCTAACATCCCGGGCGCAACGAGAACAAGAACGAAGTGAAACTGACCCACACCCAGGCCGTGTTCCTCATGGTCGCCGTCACGCTCATGTGGTCCATCGCGGGCGTGATCACGCGCCACCTGGAGCACGCGCGCAGCTTCGAGGTCACCTTCTGGCGCAGCTTCTTCACCGTGCTGTCGCTGCTGGTGATCCTGCCCTTCTTCCAGGGCCGCGTCGTCTTCTCCAAGATCCGCCACGGCGGCTGGCCCCTGTGGTTGTCCGGCGTGTGCTGGAGCGTGATGTTCACCGCCTTCATGGTGGCGCTCACGCTGACCAGCGTGGCCAACGTGCTGGTGACCATGGCGCTCGGGCCCTTCCTGACGGCGCTGATCGCCCGCATCTTCATCGGCCACCGCATTCCGGCCCGCACCTGGGCCGCCATCCTGGTGGCCGGCGCGGGCATCGCCTACATGTACGGCACGCAGCTGGAGGGCGGCAAGCTCTCCGGCACGCTGGTGGCGCTGTGCGTGCCGCTGGCCGGCGGCGTCAACTGGACGGTCACGCAGCGCGCGAATGCCCAGGGCCGGCAGGTGGACCTCGTCCCCTCGGTGCTGGTGGGCGCGGTGATTTCCTCGCTGGCGACCCTGCCGCTCGCCGTCCCCTTCGCGGCGTCCGCGCACGATATCGGCCTGCTGGCGGTACTGGGACTGGTGCAGCTGGCGATTCCGTGCGCGCTGGCGGTGGTCTGCGCCCGCGTGCTGCAGGCGCCGGAAATCTCGCTGCTGGCCCTGCTGGAGGTGATCTTCGGGATCCTGCTCGCCTGGGTCGGCGCCGGCGAAGCGCCCGGCGAGTCGGTGCTGGCGGGGGGCGCGCTGGTGCTGGGGGCGCTGGTGGTCAACGAACTGGTGGGATGGAGGCAGAGGGCATGAGCGAAGTGCAGGTCGAGGTGCGCGGCAGCGCGGGATTGATCACCCTGAACCGGCCGAAGGCGCTCAACGCGCTGTCGCTCGACATGATCCGGGACCTCACCGGGGCGCTGCTCGCCTGGCGCGAGGACCCGCGGGTGGAACGCGTGGGCGTGCGCGGCATGGGCAGGGAAGGCCCCTTCGGCGCATTCTGCGCCGGCGGCGACATCCGCTTCTTCCACCAGGCCGTGCTGGCCGGCGACCCCCGGCTGGAGGACTTCTTCACCGAGGAATACACGCTCAACCACCTGATCCACGCTTACCCCAAGCCCTATGTCGTCTTCATGGACGGCATCTGCATGGGCGGCGGCATGGGTATCTCCGCGCACGGCAGCGATTACGGCCTGCGCATCGCCACCGAACGCACGAAGATGGCGATGCCCGAGACGAACATCGGCCTGTTCCCCGACGTGGGCGGCGGCTGGTTCCTCGCGCGCTGTCCCGGCCGCATCGGCGAGTACCTCGCGCTGACCGGGCACCTGATCGGCGGCGCCGACGCGGTCGCGGCCCGGCTGGCCGACGGCGTCCTGTCCTCCGCCGGGTTGCTCGAGGTGTGGGACAGCCTTGCCGACGGCGACCGCTTCGAGCAGGTGCGCGAAGCGCTGGGCAAGGCGCCCAGGGCCGTCAGCGCGCTGGCGGAGCGCCGCGCCGACATCGATCGTTTCTTCGCGCTGCCCACGGCCACCGACATCGTGCGGGCGCTGGAGGCGGACGGCGGGCCCTGGGCCGCCGAGACGGCCGCGCTGCTGCGCAAGCGCTCGCCGCTCATGCTGCACGTCACCCTGGAACACCTGCGCCGGGCGCGCCACATGACGCTGGCGGCGGACCTGCGCATGGAGCGTGACATGGTCCGCCACTGCTTCCACCTGCGGCCGGGTACCGCCAGCGAGACCTTCGAGGGAATTCGCGCGCTGGTGATCGACAAGGACCATGCGCCGCGCTGGAACCCGGGGCGGATCGAGGACGTGAGCCCGGACATGGTGGCGGCGTTCTTCGCCAGCCCGTGGCCGGCGCATGCGCATCCGCTGCGCGGCTTGGGGTGAGTGGGGCTGTCGCGGTTCGCCTTCGGGCTCACCACGACCTGCCAGAGCCGGCCGGTTCGCGTAGGTCGTGGTGA
>DASWUI010000610.1:0-3579 GCA_036401715.1 Ramlibacter sp.
ACGGGAAGTTGCCGTTCGCCGCCAGGCCCCCCGGGACCCGGCGCTGGTACGGCGACTACCGTGTGCAGCTGTGGGCGGGCTGCGCGCTGCTGCTCTCCGGCCTCTGGGGCGTGCTGGTGGTGGCCGTGCTCGACGTCTCGCGCGACGCGCGCGAGCAGCGGCGCGCCGCCGTGTACGCGACCGCCACGGGGTTCTCCGAATACGTGCGCCTGCACCTGCTGCAGGTGGACCGCCAGCTGCTGGGCCTGCGCGAGGCCTACCGGCAGACCGGGCGGGTCCCGGCGAACGAGCTCCTGTCCGCCGAGTTCAGGGACATGGCGCCCATCTTGGTCCAGGTCGCCGTGGCCGCGCCCGACGGCGAGGTGGTGGCCAGCTCGCTGCCGCTGCGCCCGGGCGTGAGCATCGCGGACCGGGAACACTTCCGCGAATTCCTGCGCGACCCGGCGGACCGCCTGCACGTCAGCTCCCCGGTGCTCGGACGCGTGTCCAACCGCGTGTCGATCCAGCTGGTTCGCCCCCTGCTGCAGCGGGACGGCGCATTCGGCGGCGTGATCGTGGCGAGCATCGACCCCGAACGGCTGCGGCAGTACTTCGTGGCGCTCGATGCCTTCTCGCACAGCGGGGCGGTGTCGCTCGTGCGCATGAACGACGGGCGGATCTTCGCGCGCTTCACGAGGGACGGGATCACCTGGGGCCAGTCGATCGCCGGCGCGCCCAACTGGTCGCAGGTCCTGTCCCGGCCCGACGGCACCTTCGAGGGCCGCAGCGCCGTGGACGGCAGCGCCCGCATCTTCGGCTACCGCCGCGCCGGCGGCTACCCGATCACCGTGATCGCGAGTTCCGAATACACGCTCTGGCCGGGCCTGGCGGATGCGCGCTCGGCGCTGGCGGTCGCGGTCGCGATCGTCTGCACCATCAGCCTGGTGCTGCTCACGCGCCTGCTGGTGCGCCGCGCGGACGAGCAGCAGCGCGTCATCGCGCGGCTGCAGGAAAGCCGGGCGCGCGAGATGGAAGCGAACCGGCTGAAATCGAGCTTCCTCGCCTCCGTCTCCCACGAGCTGCGCACTCCGCTGAACGCCATCCTGGGCTTTTCCGAACTGATCCGCGACCACGGCGAGGCGGAAGCGGCGCAGACGCGCCAGTACGCGGACCTCATCCACCGCAGCGGCACCCACCTTCACTCCCTGGTGAACACCCTGCTGGACCTGGCCAAGATCGAGGCCGGCCGCATGGAGGTGCAGCGCGAGCCGGTCGACCTGGGCCAGCTGCTCGGCACCCTGGTGGACACCCACCGGGTGGCGGCGCAGAAGAAGGGCGTCCGCATGGAGTTCCTGCTGGTGCTGCCGGCCGGCATGCGCGCCGAGGCCGACACCGACACGACCAAGCTCACGCAGATCATGAACAACGTTCTCCACAACGCGGTGAAGTTCACCGACCAGGGCTCGGTGCGCGTCAGCGCCACGGTCGCCGACGGCCAGCTCGCGGCGCGCGTGGTCGACACCGGCTGCGGCATCGCGGCGGACCAGCTGGCGCACGTGTTCGAGCGCTTCCGGCGCGCCGACGGGGAGTTCAACGGGCAGGAGGGCACCGGGCTGGGGCTGCCGCTGTCGCGCGAGCTCGCCACGCTCCTGGGCGGCTCCATCGCGATCCAGTCCTGGCGCGGCAAGGGAACGACCGTGGAGGTCCGGCTCCCGGACGTGCGCCTCGTGGAGCAGGGCGCATGAGACCTAGCCCGGAGAAGGGACTGGTGTACGTCGTCGACGACGTGGAGGGCAACCGCATCCTGGCGCAAGCCTACCTGGGCCTGCTGGGATGGAAGGTGCGCACGGCGGCGAGCGGGCCGGAAGCGCTCGCCGCCCTGCGCGAGCGCTTGCCGGAGGCCATGCTGGTGGACATGCGCATGCCGGGCATGATGGGCGACGAGCTGGCGCGCGCCGTCAAGGAGGCCCCCGCCACCCGGGCCATCCGGCTGGTCGGGTACACGGCGCACGCGCTCCCCGACGAAGTCTGCAGGTTCCGCAAGGCGGGATTCGAGGAAGTCCTGATCAAGCCTGTCCTGATGCCGGAGATGCGGCGCGTGTTCGGGGAGCGGCCATGACGCAGACGCTGCCGGCCTCCCGCGGACCGTCGCAGGCGCAGGCACCCGGCGCCCCGGCGCAACGGCGCGCGCCCTCGGTGCTCGTCATCGACGACCACGACCTCGTGCGGTTCGCGCTGGAAGCAGCCATCCTCGCGGCGCCCGAGCTGCGCCTGGTGGGAGCGGCGGCCACGCTGGCCGGCGGCCTCGCCATGATCGCGGAGCACCGGCCGGACCTGGTCATCACCGACCTGACGCTGCCGGACGGCAAGGGGACCGACACGCTGCGCGCCGTGCTCGAGGCCCAGGGACCGCGTCGCACCCTCGTGGTGTCGATGCACGACGAGATGTCCTACGGCAAGATGGCGCTGCGCGCGGGCGCGGCGGGGTACCTGATGAAGGACCACGCGCAGGCCAACATCGTGCAGGCCGCGCTCGCCGTGCTCTCCGGCGGGCGCTGGGCCAGCCCGGCGCTCGCCTCGCACATGCTGGACCAGATGCTCGCGCCCGAACGGCGCGAAGCCGAGCCGGGCCAGGCGAAGCTCACGGTACGCGAGCTCGAGGTGCTGGACCAGCTCAAGGCGGGCCGCACCACCAAGGAAATCGCCGCCACGCTGGGCCTCAGCGTGCGCACCGTGGACCTCTACCGCGCCAGCATCAAGCGCAAGCTGCACCTGCGCACCGGCGTGCAGCTGGTCGTCTACGCACTGAACCACATCTGAAGCAGGTCGCCCTGGCGCCTGCGGGATGCGACGGCGTCCCGCAGGCGCCTCCGCGCGCCCGCGACGGGCCGGCGACCGGCGCAACTACCGGTCCCGCCCACGCAGAACTACCTGCCCCGCGGGGCGGCGCCAGCGCGACCATGCAACCCATACCGACAGGAGGGCTGCAATGTTCGATTCCAGGAAACCAGGAGCCTTGTCCCGCGAGGCCGGGACATCCATCGCCGGCGCCGTGGAGCAGGAGAGGGCGCGCCTCGCGCGCGAACTGCACGACGAGCTCGTGCAGTCGCTGTTCGCGATGAAGATCGAGTGCGCGTGGCTGCGCCAGAACCTGCTGCGCGAGCCGGAGCGCGCCGAGCAGAGGCTGGACGCGCTGCACGCGCAGCTCGAGGCGTGCGCGGCGTCCGTGCGTCGCATCGCCAGCGGGCTGCGCCCGCCGGTGCTGGCGCACGGCGGCTTCGCCGCCGCGGTGGAATGGCTCACGCGCGAGTTCACGGAGCGCACCGGCGCCCGCTGCGAACTGGCGCTCGCCGGCGACATGGACCTGCCGGAGCCGTACGCGTCGTCGGTGTTCCGCCTGCTGCAGGAGTCGCTCGCCAACGCGCGCAAGCACGCCGGCGCCACCGACGTGAAGGTGAGCGTTTCGCGCCACGGCGGCCTGCTGTCCTTCTGCGTGCGCGACGACGGCCGCGGCTTTCCGCCCGGCGCGGCCCGGCGCGGCGACGCCATGGGCATCACGGGCATGGAGGAGCGCGCGCGCCTCATCGGCGCCGACCTCGT